>CATIMP010000064.1 GCA_949528465.1 Bacteroidota bacterium
GCTTGTTTTACGGCAATAGCAATAGTGCGGTTTTCGCAATTAAACTGCCAAGTCCTTGCAATAACAGGTTTTTCAGGATTCATTACATAAAGTTTTATGCTCCCAAATGTGTTTCGAAAAATGTATGATTTGTAGGTTTTAACTAGTTATCAAACAGATTGTCTGTGCATACTAACAGATTTGGGAACTGTTGCATAAATCAAATGTAGGAAAAAAAAATGAAACTAATATTTACCCAATAAACGAGATTACATACTTAACGTAGCAAAGCCGCCAAGCCTAATCCGAATAGAATAACTATGATTTTTGAAGTGTTAAACCTGTGATTTTCAGCACTTTCAAAAAGTATGGTTGTTGAAATGTGCAAGGTAACACCAGCAACTAATGCCGTAATTTGAACAGCATAGGGATGAAAGAATACGGCAGTTGCATTTAGGTAACTCCCTAGGGGAGTCATTAACGCAAACCCTATAAGTAACGCACTTCGCAATTTCATTGAAGTTTTCGTTTGCCAAAGCGCAGCTGTTAACAACATGGCAATGGGAAGCTTATGGACAACAATCGCCCAAAGTAATTGCGCGTGGTTATGAATTGGAAATCCTTCAATAAATGCATGCAAAGACAATCCCAAAACCATTGCCCAAGGTAGTTTAGAATTCTCATGGATGTGTATGTGGCCATGTTCAGCTCCCTTAGAAATATTTTCTAACATTACTTGCACTACTATCCCTGCTAAAATCCAATAGCTAATAGATGTGTCTGCGTGTGTGAAAATTTCTGGAAGCAGCGAAGTAATGGTTGTGGACAATAAAAACGCACCACTAAATGCCAATAATAGACGCAAGCGTTTTTGGGATTTTGTTAGTCCGACAAATACCAAAAAAGCACCCAATACAACCGAAAGAAAAGGAAGAACTATATTCATTTTTGTAATACTAAGATAAGGCGTTCAGCAGTTTTTGTGTCAAACGGTTTTAAAGAATAATTTCCGAATACTTTTGCGATACGAAACCCAACAGTACTGCATATTTGCTCAAAGTCAGTGCGTGTTAATGCGCGTACACTTTCGGAAAAAGCGTATGCTTTTCCTTCGTAGGAAAACGAAATGTCTTTTTTAATCCAATCGTTTTCAAAAGTGCGTTTTAGTGTAAACTCAATGTTGCCTCTAGTAACAACCTCATCGGAAACCCAATGTTTTTGCACTTGAGGCACATGTAAAAAATCGATTACTGCAATTCCGCCATCAACCAAATTGTCATAAAATGCTTGAACGGCCTTCGTGTTGTCTGACGTATCATCAAAATAGCCAATGCTCGTAAAAACATTGAGGACTACATCGACTTTTTCTTGCGCTTTTTGCCGCATATCGTGTACGTAAAACTTTGCGTTTAGGTTTCTTTCTTTTGCTTCTTGTTGGGCATACGAAATGCTATTTGGGCTTAAATCAGTCCCTGTAACTTGAAAGCCTTGTTCCGCCAAATACAACGCGTGTCTGCCACGACCACAAGCAATATCCATAATGCGTTCTTGAGGGTTTATCGGTAAATTCTCAATAAGGTTTTGCAGAAAATGCTGTGCTTCTGCAATATTTCTATCTTGGTATAAGGTGTGGTAAAAAGGCGTATCAAACCACGTTTTGTACCAAGCAGGATTATCTTCCATCATCGTGCAAATTTAAACTATTTTAGCCCTATGAATAACAACAATCAGGGTTTGTTCCCAATGGTAGCCAAAACGCTCTTTGGCTTTGAAGAAATTTTGGCTAAAGAACTGAAGCAATTGGGTGCTCAGTCAGTTCAAACAGGCGTTCGTAACGTGAGCTTTGTCGGAGATATAGGCTTTATGTACAAAGCAAACTTGTGCTTACGAACAGCACTTCGTATTCTTAAACCCATAGGGAAAAGATCTATTTCTTCCGAACAAGATGTATACAAGGTAATGCTTGATATTCCCTGGGAAGACTACATGACCAATGATCATACTTTTGCTATACGTGCGACGGTAATGATGCAAAAAGCACAAAACAGCATGTATGTTGCGCAAAAAGCTAAAGACGGACTTGTGGATAGGTTTCGAAATCGCACGGGTAGTCGTCCAAGTGTGGATAAAGATTTCCCTGACTTAAGTATTCATTTGTATGTTACCGATAGGTTTTTAGAGGTTTCCCTTGATAGTTCTGGCGCTTCTTTACACCAACGTGGCTACCGTACAGCTACCAATATTGCTCCTATCAATGAGGTGCTTGCAGCAGGAATATTATTGCATTCTGGATGGAATGGTGATACTAATTTTTTAGACCCTATGTGCGGAAGCGGCACGCTGTTAATTGAAGCTGCCATGATTGCATGTAATATCCCGCCAAGTCTTAATCGCAAGGAGTTCGCGTTCCAAAAATGGCTTGATTGGAACAATGCTTTATACACTAAAATCGAGGAGTCTGCACTAAAAAAAGTCCGTGAATTCCCTCATTCAATAATTGGCTATGACAAAGCGCCATCTGCCATACGCAAAGCGCAGCAGAATGTTCAAAACGCAAATCTTTCGGAGTTTGTCACCATTTCGCAAAACGATTTTTTTCATACGCAAAAAGAACAAGAGGAAAAACCGTTACATATGGTGTTTAACCCTCCTTACGGAGAACGTCTTATAATTGATGTGGATGCTTTTTATAAACGCATTGGCGATACGCTAAAACAATCTTACGCAGGTACAAATGCCTGGTTTATCACATCAAATCTAGAGGCGATTAAATCTGTTGGGTTGCGACCTTCGAGAAAAATTAAGCTATTTAACGGGAAATTAGAAAGTAAGTTGGTGAAATATGAGTTGTATAGCGGAACGAAGAAGATTCATAAATTAAAAACAAACTAATGTCTGTAAAGTCAAAAGCGTTACTACTAAATCTTGTAGTGTTTGCTGCGTTATTCGTGCTGTTTAGAGTTGGAATTGGCATGCTAATGCCCTTGCCGTATTTGCCATTGCTTTTAGGTTCGGCGGTGCTGGCAAGTTTTTGTGCGCCTAAGTTTATAGCTAAAGGGGATGCGCTTTGGGTTAAATATCCTTGGAAGAAAACACCCAAGAAGTGCTGATTACTTCTTGTAAATAGGAAGTTGGTAGCTAATGGTATAATTTAATCCTGCGCCGTATGGATTGTCTGTCAAAACTTTATTGAAGCCCGGAATAAATAGGTTTTCAAAGTTTTCAGGGTCTTTGTCAGAAATTAATCGATGCATTTGAAGGCTAATCCCCATGTATAGATTTCTTAATAGTTCAGCTTTTATGCCAAGTTGTAGCTCAATCCAATGCCCATTAAGCCCCTCAGACGTTATTGGATTTGCTAAAGTAATACGATTATCTTCTTCCCAATATTGGCTATTGTTTAATAGCGAGTAGCCGTTTAATGTTTGTCTATGTTGGCTAAATCCATATCGAAATCCAACTACAATAAGGTTGTCCATTCCTACCCAATTGTTATACACATTGTAGTCAATACCTAACTTTAAATAAGTCCCAGAAGTTTCAAAGTTAACGGCATCTTGATCAATTTTTTTTGTTTCACTACCAAGCTCCGCGGCAACAAAAAGATTACGTGAAAGGCGGTAATCCCCTACCAATTCAAGCCCTTTGTAGTCCGGGTCAATTAGCATGCGAATGGGTTTACTGATGTCTATCCCCAAACGAATCCCATACCGAATTTCAGTCGTTAAACTGTCGGATTTTGCTTCGTTTTGCGCCCAAAGACTACCGCAAAATAAAAGTATTAAAAAATTAATGTAATATTTTAACATGAGTAGTTTTATTATCTGAAATTGTGTCAGTTATAATTTCTATGTTTTCTATCCAATTAACTGAATTTAAACGCTCATAACGTATGTTTGCAAAGTTTTTTTGATATCCACAAGCACGACTGATAAAGCGATCATAAGACTCGTATTTGAATGTAATTTCTTCATCAAGTGTATTGTCATTTTCGGTTTTGCTCCACACAAAATCAGTTTTTACAGCGCCTGTTTTTAATGGGATGATGATAGAGTCGGTTGTGCCGTTATGGATTTCAGTCTCCAAACCAATCCCTTTAACCTGTAAACCGGGAACTTCCTTCTTGTTTTCAGGTTGTAAGGCGTCATAAAAAACAACAACTAATTGTGGTGTTCCAGGTGTTTCAGCAAGACAGATATCATCAGGTTCGCAGCCAAGAAGGCTACATACAGCTAACGCCAATAAGTAGGTGTATCTTTTCATTTTCGTAATTCCAAAAGTACAATATTTTCTACATGTTGCGTATGCGGAAACATATCAACCGCCTGACTAATTACTACCTTATACGTTTCGTTTAGCAGGGCTAAATCACGTGCTTGTGTTTGTGGATTACAACTGATATACAGTATTTTAGATGTGCTTAATTCAAGTAATTGATTAATAACATCCTTGTGCATGCCATCACGTGGTGGGTCGGTGATAATGACATCAGCTTTCCCATGTTTCGCTACAAAATCGTTTGTAAAAACCTTACGCATATCCCCAACTTCAAATTTGGTATTTGTAATTTCATTGCGCTTTGCATTTTCTTTTGCAGCTACTATTGCATCAGGAACAGACTCTATTCCAATGACTTTTTTGCAGCTTTTGGCTACAAACTGCGCAATAGTTCCAAGCCCGGTGTACAAATCGTAAACCACGTCCGACTCTTTTAATTCCGCTAATTCCAAAGCTTTTTTATAAAGCACTTCTGCTTGAGCGGGGTTAGTTTGATAAAATGCTTTTGGCGTAATCCGAAATGCCAAATCGCTCATTTTCTCAGTTATGTAATGCGTTCCGTAATAGCGGTGAATCTCTTGATCGTAAATAGTGTCATTTGCTTTTTCATTGATAATATACTGCAACGAGGTAATATTTGGAAAAGTTGTAGCCAAATGATTGAGTAAGTCTTCTCTAGCTTCCTTGTCTTCGTGGAAAAACTGAATTACGACCATGATTTCTCCGGAAAGTGTCGTTCGTAACATCAATGAACGCAGGAAGCCATCTTTGTCTCGTGCGTCAAAAAACGAGAGACCCTTTTTTCGAGCATATGCTTTTACTTCGTTTCGGATAGCGTTTGGGAGATCAGGTTGAATGTGACAGTGAGAAATATCTACTATTTTATCCCACATTCCTGGAATGTGAAACCCCAATGCTGTCCGATCTTCAACTACCTTATCGCCACTTATTTCTGCTGCAGTTAACCAGCGCCTTGCAGAGAAGCTAAACTCCATTTTATTGCGATAGCCAAAGATATTCTCACAACCTATAATAGGCGCATAATTTGGGACGTCCACACCACCAATTCGCTCAAGTGCATCAACAACTTCTTGTTGTTTGTGCCGCAATTGCGCAGCGTATTCCATGTGTTGCCAAGTACAACCTCCACAGGTACCAAAATGTTCACATGCAGGAAGTGTCCTGTCTTCGCTTTCGTTATGTATATGTGATACTTTTCCTTCTAAGTGTCGGCGTCGTTTTTTTTGGACACTTACATCAATAACATCTCCTGGAATTGCGCCTTGTACAAAAACAACTTGTCCTTCTTCGGTTCGTCCGACTCCTTTGCCTTTTTTAGCGATACCGTCAATACTAAGTTTTTCAATGGGGGGGATTGGATTTTTTCTGCGCATGATGCAAAAATACGCATTGAGAGTTCATGGAGCATGAAATGTTGTTTAAACTATTCTTTTACAACGAAAACTTCCCAGTACAAACAAAGGAAGCAATTATTATTTTGGATGAATAAGATCATCTACCAATAAATCCACCACCAGCGAGTAACTTTTAATGCCAGCTTGTTGGTGGTTTACTTTTAGGTATTGGTCATACCCTTTTTCAAATACGATCTCAAATGGATTTTGATATTGTTCCCAAAACGCACGCATCTCCTTAAAATGGGCTAAAACGCCTTTTGGAACAGCATTGTATTGTTCTTCTGCTAACTGGGCATCGTAGCGATATAAGGCATTGGTGAGGTACTGAAACGCCAATATATTTCCGGCGTAGGCCACCAGTGCATCATCAGATGCAGTGCTTACTTTAATACTAATATAATTTGCCTCATCTTCTGCTGAATAACCCCATTGATGTGCAATTTCGTGGCACGCTGTAGAGATAATTTTTAGTTTGGGTTGGAGTGTGTTTACCTGCGCTTCATGTGTAAACGGGTTTAAATATCCGCCAAATCCCATATAACTTAACAAGGTAGGGAAAAGCGTTGCTTTTGCTTTTCCGTTTATCTGTGTAGGTCGTAAAGCCGAAGAACGCATTGTCGCTGTGGCCAATTGCAAGATTTTTTTTGGAGATGATTCAATCAATACCTTTTCATCAGTTGATTTAGCTAGTTCGTTATGAAGTAAGGTCAACTGTTGCGCATAATGCGTTGTAGCTTGAATTAGATGCGTTTCGGTAATTATTTCTGTTAACTCACGCTGTTCACGCATGGGTGTTTTAAAGTAATGAATCCCCCATGAGGTATAAAACAACATCACAGTCAGCCCGAGTAGGGTTATCACATAAAAAAAATGACGCCTTAATGAAAACTTCCTTAACGACCACAAACCAAAAAGAAGGGCAGTACAATAACCAAAATCACCAACTGAGTAGGGAAAGCGTGCCCAAAGCCATTGATTTAAATTTGAGATGTACGGGTAAAAAAATCCAGCATAGTACTGCTCAACCCAACTTGACTGCTGCTTTATCAGCGATAAACCAACAAAAAACAACACAACACCTATTAAAATCCAGCGCTGTAATCGCCGTTTCATTCAGCGCGAACTTCCGTAATCTCCACTTCAAAAACAAGTGTAGCGTTGGGAGGAATGACTGCATTTCCTTCACCGTAGGCGATATCTGCCGGAAGGTAAAGTGTAGCTTTTTCTCCTTCTTTCAAAAGCGATAAGCCTTCTTTAAACCCTTCAATTAGCGAAACCTCAGGGTCAACACGTGCCTCAATAGGTCGATATCCACCACCGCTTGCTCTACGCGAGTCGTACATATCGTATGCTTTTGCCACCTCTTCAATGGACGTATCTAAGAGCTTTCCGTCTTCAAAATAAACGGCATAGTTCGTAAAAGCTGTTACACCCGGCACTACAGCTGCGCCATCCGTTTTGTTGGTGATTACATATGACAGTCCGCTATCGGTTGTAGTCGCACCTACTTTTAATGCACTAAGCGCTGCAGCTTTATCTGATTGAACCTTTTCTTGCTTGGCGATTTTTGCTGCTTTACGTTCTTCAATGCCATCAAAATACGCATCAAAAACTTCAGCTGCTTTAAACTTTCTTGCGTCGTTGCCTTTACGGATAATTTTTACTGTAACAATAGTGTCGTTTTGTTGGATAGAATCCACAACACTCAGACCTTTTATTACACGACCAAAAACACTGTGCTTACCGTCTAGCCAAGGTGTTTCCTTGTGTGTGATAAAAAATTGGCTACCGTTAGTGTCAGGGCCTGCATTTGCCATCGACAATATACCTGCACCATCATGCTTGAGTTCTTCTGCAAATTCGTCTTCAAAATTATATCCTGGACCACCCTGACCTGTCGCTGTTGGGTCACCGCCTTGAATCATAAAATCAGGAATTACACGATGAAAAACAAGCCCGTCGTAATACGATTTCCCTCTGTAAATACTATCTACTTGGTTGTTTGTTCCTTCGGCAAGGGAAACAAAATTGGCTACCGTGGTAGGAGTTTTATCGTATGTAAGTTGAATGAGAATATTTCCTTTATTTGTTTGGATGTCGGCATAAAGCCCTTTGTCTAAACCTTTTTTAGACGTGGAACAGCCAATTATTAAGAGAAGGCTTGCAGTGAGTAGTGTGATTTTTTTAATCATGTTTAATTTTTGAGATTCGAAATGTACAAAAAATAGGGCAGTTACGAATTGCCAAAAAATGTACGTAGTGATTCAATAAAATAAGCTTCGGTTTTGGCTAATGATCGCTTGGAAATACCTCCAGCAGCATTGATGTGTCCGCCGCCTTCAAAATATGTTTTTGCAAACGTATTTACAGCCACATCTCCCTTGCTTCTAAAGGAAAACTTTACCACGCCTTCGTTTCGATATTCAATCATTAATACGGCTATTTGAATCCCTGCAACGGACAAGCCATAGTTTACAAAGCCTTCCGAATCCCCTTTTTGAAAATTACATGCGTCCAATTCATCCTGACTCAATGTAATATACGCTGTATTTACATCATTTAAGAACACCATGTTCTGTAACGCAATGCCTAACAATTTCAATCGATCTGGGCGTGCGCTATCCTTTATTTGTTCGTGTATAAAACTATGGTTTGCACCGCGTTCTAGCAGCACGGCAACCGCTTTGTGTGTGTTGGCGGTAACGCTTGGAAAGCGAAACGATCCGGTATCGGTCAAAATACCAGTATAAATACAAGCTGCTACTTCTTTGTTAATGAGATCTACCTTGTTGAGTCCTTCAATAATTTGATACACCAACTCACAGGTAGATCCAATTGTAGGTTCTGAAAACATCAAGTCGGCATAATCATCAGGTTCTTGATGATGGTCAATCATGATTTTTTTCGCTTTGCTTTCAGCAACGCGCTCACCTAAAGCATCAATGCGTTTCAGCGTATTAAAATCTAGTGTAAATATAAAATCTGCGTCTGCTACAAGTTTGTTGCCTTTTTCTTCCTCATCTTCATAAATTACAACATCACGATGTCCAGGCATCCAATGTAAAAAGCTAGGATAGTGATTTGGCGCCAGTACCGTTGCCGTATGCCCAAGTTGTTGCATCACGTTTTGCCACGCCAATGTACTTCCCATAGCGTCACCATCGGGACTTTTGTGTGGAATGATAACCATTTTAGTGGGTACGTTAAGCCATTGTGTCAATTGATGTAGTTGCGCTTCGATCATAAAACAAAGATAGTTATTGTTGGCGTTTCTATGCTTTTTGTACATTTGATATTCAATCAATTTCAGTGCGATTATCATTTTCAAAACAACGTAAGGCCCGTAGGTTTAACTATACACCTCGATATTATAAGGGAAAACAATCGGCAAACCCCTATTCATTTGGTTCTACTTTTGAACAATATCGCGATACGCCAAATGCCAACGATTTTGGCGCACATTGGCGAGACGCTCGCGATATGAGCCGAAATAGAGGAAACAAAAAGGTTTCGCCACGCTTATTACTTATCATAGCGGTTCTGTTGTTACTGGCACTTTTTGTACTCGATTTTGACCTTTCTATTTTTTAGCGTTTATGAGTGATATCATTCGATTACTTCCCGACCATGTAGCCAATCAAATTGCTGCAGGCGAGGTAGTGCAACGACCAGCTTCTGTAG
This sequence comes from Bacteroidota bacterium, assembly GCA_949528465.1. GTDB lineage: Bacteria > Bacteroidota > Bacteroidia > Flavobacteriales > Flavobacteriaceae > UBA7446. The sequence continues at coordinate 9,357 of CATIMP010000064.1, forward strand.
TCAAAGAACTACTCGAAAACGCTATTGACGCAAATGCAACGCGAATTTCCCTTATTGTAAAAGAAGCTGGAAAAGCACACATTCAAGTTGTTGATAACGGCAAAGGTATGAGCGAAACCGATGCGCGTATGTGTTTTGAGCGACATGCGACATCAAAAATTCAAAAAGCCGATGACCTATTTAACTTAAATACCAAAGGCTTTCGTGGAGAAGCGATGGCGAGTATTGCTGCCGTAGCTCAAGTGCAACTCACTACGAAAACCAAGACCGATGATTTGGGTGTTCGAATTGATATTGAAGGCTCTGAGGTGAAACAACAGCAACGCACTACTGCCGCTGAAGGCACTTCGGTTACCGTAAAAAATTTATTTTTTAACATTCCAGCACGACGAAATTTTTTAAAATCTACACCTGTTGAATTCCGACATATTACAGATGAGTTTCATCGTGTTGCATTGGTTCATCACGATATTCATTTTGAGCTTTTGCACAATGGAGCGGAGGTTTTTCAACTGCCATCAACAACCGCCAGACAACGAATTGTGCATGTATTTGGACCAAAGTTTGACGAACGTTTAGTACCTGTTGAGGAAACTACCGAAATTTTGCAAATCAAGGGGTTTGTACTGAAGCCAAGCTTTGCTAAAAAATCACGGCATCAGCAGTTTTTCTTTGTAAATAATCGCTTTATCAAAAGTGGATATTTGCATCATGCCGTAATGGCAGCTTTTGAGGGCTTGCTTTCGCCCAATCATCAGCCTGGATATTTTTTGTACTTAAGTGTTCCGCCAAATCAATTGGATATCAATATTCATCCTACCAAAACGGAAGTGAAATTTGAAGACGAACACGCGCTTTTTGCAGTTCTTCGTGCCGCTATTAAACACAGTTTGGGACAGTTTAGTATTGCTCCTGTTCTGGATTTTTCTAAAGACAGTACCTTAGACACCCCTTATGCGCAACACAAAGCGTCTCCTGTGGCACCTCGTGTGTCGGTAAATCCAGACTTTAACCCATTTGCACATACGACAAGATCACAGTCACCCAAAAAATCAGTTTCTTTTGATGATATTACAGAAGATGAAACCGCTAAACCTCTTTTGGAAACTTCCACCGAAAAGATAGCTTTTGCGTTTCAGTTTGCACAGAAATACATCATTGCTCCCCATCATAATGGCGTACTCGTTGCACATCAAGGAAGAGCACACGAAAGGGTGCTCTATGAAGATTATATGCGAACTTGGGAAACCAATGAAGTACAATCCCAAACCTTAGCTGTTCCGCTGGCGCTTACCTTGGACACACCAAGTATAAGTGCGCTAAAAGCACATCAAAAAATATTGTTGGATATGGGTTTTGCCATAGATAACGCCGACGAAGACACGATTGAATTTTCTGCTATTCCAGATGTATTTGCCATTGAAGATATTCCTCATTTTTTACAGCAGTGGCTGACACAAACGACTACTGGCACGGTTCATGCCTTTTTGCAGCGTGATGTGATGGCGCGTGCATTAGCAAAGCAACGAAGTATTCCATCTGGACGCATTATGGCAACACATGAACAAATAGAATTGATACACAAACTTTTATCTTGCAAAGAATCTGACCGTACTCCTGAAGGAAGGGCAACGTTTAGGATAGTAACGCCGCAAGAATTAGACCGCTTTTTTACACCATGAGAAACATTCCTGACATTGTAAAGCACCTGATTATACTCAACGTGTTGATTTTTATTGGAAGCCAGTTTGTTGGTGGTTTGGCGTATGACGTTTTGGCATTGCATTACCCTAAAAATGACCTCTTTGGCGTATGGCAAGTGTTTACACATATGTTTATGCACGGAAGTATTTCACATATTTTATTCAATATGTTTGGGCTTTGGATGTTTGGTTCTCCTTTGGCACAAATGTGGGGCAAAAACAAGTTTCTGTTTTTTTACCTCTCCACTGGAGTTGGTGCTGCTGCATTGCAGCTTTTGGTTTATCACCTTCAAATTCAGGGATGGGTAGATGATTTGGTTGCAAAAGGATTTGTTTTAGATGAAATTTACAGCTCTTTGCAACAACAAGCCCAGTCCTTGTTTCATGTTCGTATGGTAGGCGCATCTGGTGCGCTGTATGGCGTTTTGGTTGCGTTTGCATTTATGTTTCCGAATGCAGAGCTCATGCTTATCTTTTTACCGATACCCATTAAGGCAAAGTATTTTGTACCGCTTATTTTGGTAATGGATTTATTCTTTGGATTTTCTTCATACTCTATGGGTCCTATTGCGCATTTTGCGCATGTTGGTGGCGCAGTAACAGGTTTTTTAATAATGTGGTATTGGAAGCGAAATCAGTTTAATCAAAATCGTTGGAATTGATGGATTTGTGGCAAAACATACAAAACAAATACGCCAGGTTGAATACGCTGGAAAAGCTTATTGCTGTCATGATAATGTTTTTTGTGTTACCCCTGTTCTTGCGTGTGATATTCTTTTTATTTAACAGTTCTTTTTCGGGTTTGTTATCGTTTTTTGAGCTTTCTGCGAATATCAATACGGTACTTACACGTCCGTGGACGATATTAACGTATGGTTTTTTTCACGGCTCTATTGGACATATTTTTTGGAATATGCTTTTGCTTTATGTTGCAGGAGGTTTGATGCTTAATTTGTTTCAAGAGCGCTTGTTAATCAATACGTTTTTTGTTGGCATTATTGCTGGCGGATTGGTGTATTTACTATCATATAATATCTTCCCAGCCTTTCAGTCTACATCTTCGATGCTTATTGGAAGTTCGGCAGGTGTAATGGCAGTTTTGGTGTTTATGGCATCTTATATGCCTGATTCACCCATTCGTGTTTTTATGTTTTCCATTCCCTTAAAATATATTGCCCTATTGTTTATTTTTTTAGATGTGGTGCAAATTCCAACAGGAAATGCAGGGGGGCACATTGCCCACTTGGGTGGTGCATTGTGGGGCTATGTATATCAACGGGAGTTTTTAAAGGGCAACGATATTGGAGGGTGGTTTACCCGAACGGTTGCGGCATTTAAAGCGCTATTTAACCCCTCAAAAACCACTAAAAAAACACCTAAATCCAGACGCAAGCCTGCTAAATCATCTTCTGTAGATCAAAAAAAGGTGGATGCTATCTTGGATAAAATTGCGGATTCGGGTTATGAAAGCCTCACCAAAGCCGAAAAGGAATATCTTTTCCGTGCAGGAAAACAGTAATTATACTTCAAAAAAAGAGAAAATACAACCGCCGTAATTTCTGGCTTTTGTAAAATGAGCAAGTGTCGACAAGTCAATTTGCTCGGCGTGTTCTATGACGAGTAGTCCGTCTTTGTGTAAGGCGTTTTTGCTAAAAATAGTAGCTACTAAAACACGATATTCTTCAACGGTATATGCATATGGTGGATCGGCAAAAATAAAGCTATAACTTGTTGCTATACGTTCCAAAAATCGCAATACAGGCGCACGCACTACGGTTACAGGCAGTGCTAAGTCTTCACTAGTTTTTGTGATGAAATTTGCACATTGGGTGTTTTTATCTACGGCTACAAGCTGTTTTACACCACGCGATGCAAATTCATAGCTGATACTTCCTGTTCCAGCAAACAAATCCAAAACGGTAGCCTCATCAAAATCATATTGATGCATCAAAATATTAAAAAGTGCTTCTTTGGCTCTGTCTGTTGTGGGACGTACCGGTAGATTTTTTGGTGGCTGAAGTCGCCTTCCCTTTAGAGTTCCTGAAATAATACGCATCAAACTAAATTTAACAAACAAAAATCTTGATGTGTGTGTAATCTTGGGGTTTGAAATTCATACGAATGCTCAGGCGATAAAAAGTTTAAGCTACGCACAAATGTGTGCAACTCTTTGTATGAGGCGTCGTCTTCGACAATATCACCAACCAAAAACAGCGGCACTTCGTTAGGACTTACCTGATTTTCTTTTGCCGAAAGCAATACATAATACACCAAGTCTTTGGGATTAGCTGCTTCAAAGCAATTGTAAAATTGAAGTTTTTTGTCGCGGAGTAATGCTACATGGATATGATTGTTTTCTTTGTATAAACTCCAAACCAGTGTGCCGTCAGATTTGCTATGCGCCGTTAAGCCTTGCAACCAAATACTCACCGCATGGTAATATTTAAACGTTCCAAAAGAATCGATAAGCATATTGTTTACATTCACAAAAGGCACGAAAACGGTTACCCAATCGGCAATTGGAATAATATCATAGGTGATAAAATCATTATCTTCAAGGGCAATATCTTTTTGCACGTATTCGCGTAATGAATTTTCTTCAAAAAGTGACTTTGGCACCAGCGTAGCTAAATCGTTCTCAACACTGCAGCGAACTTCTTTGAACGATTTTTCTGTTAGTTGGTGCGCTTTGAGCGCACTGAAGATTTCTTCATGCAGTTTTTCAAGAGGTGTATGGCTAGTAAAAGTTTTACGAACTATCGAGGAAGCTTTTTTAGTTTTTGGGTCGTAGGTAAAAAAAGAAAGTCCATTCACGTGTATGTGAATGGACAAAATAGCGTTGCTTTTAGATGATTTATTCTTGAACTCCTGCATCGTAAATGGTCGGCCAATTTCCGTTGGTGCTCACTTCTGAAAGTGAACCCAAAATAATGGCTGGGCCATTCACACCATCTACAGAAATCGTAGCTTTTTCTTGTTCTAACAAATACGAGTCTTGGTCGTGAAGGACTATATCCTTATCCACACGCACTTCAAATACAGGTACTTGATATCCGTTTTTATCAATCACGTCTGCTTTCATGCTAAACGTAGTATCAACTCCTTTTACAGGAACTTGCGCCATGTTTTTGTAGTGATCAGAATCACCAAAAAGGGAGTCTTTTACAGAAGCAAATCCAAGTGTGTCAATTATCTGAACCTCACGTAACATATCAATGCGATATGTACGATCATATTCCAAGTAACTCGAATCTCTTTTTTCGGTGAGTATGTATTGCGCTGAATCGACAAATTCAATTAAACTTTTAAAGTCTAGCGCATAAATACCCGTTACACTTTTGTGCGCTACTTGTGCGTTACCAATATCTTTTAAAGAACGAATAACGTCTGCGTAGCGTTCTGTTTTTACTTTGTTGAATTGGATGGGCTCATAAATGGAATTGTACAGCTTGTAACTGAAGAAAACAATTAGAATCCAAAGTATAGGAAGTAAGATTTTTTTCATGTCAACGTATGATTTTGATGCAAGCAAATTTACAATTTTTTTTATTCCCTGCGTCCTTCCATAAAACATTCCTACTTTTAACCAATGAATTCAACCGCTTTTGTAGAAAGACTGAAACAAAATTTCCCATTTGAACCTACACCTCTACAAGAACAAGCCCTCAAAAATTTGGCTGATTTTTTTTCATCTTCTGGTAAAAATGAAGTGTTTGTACTCAAGGGATTTGCAGGAACGGGTAAAACCACGCTTATTGGAACACTTGTGAAATCCATAGGTGCATTGCGTTATAAAACGGTGCTACTTGCACCTACGGGTCGGGCTGCAAAAGTTATGGCAGCCTATGCAAGTCAACCCGCGTTTACCATCCACAAGCGCATTTATTTTGCTCAGCAAGAGCGACAAGGAAATTTAAAATTCAAACTCCAAAAGAATAAATTTAAGCGTACCCTCTTTTTGGTTGATGAGGCATCCATGATTGCCGACCAACAACAACAAAATAAACTTTTTGAAAACGGATCACTGCTCCACGATCTCATTCACTATGTGCACTCAGGAGAAGATTGTAAGCTTTTACTCGTAGGCGACACCGCGCAGCTTCCACCTGTTCATACCGAACTTAGCCCTGCTTTGGACGCTCGCGTGCTAACCATGGAGCATGGACTTACGCCACATGAAATAGAACTTAATGAGGTAGTACGGCAGGGAAAAGATTCTGGTATTTTATTTAACGCTACGCGACTTCGGCAGCAACTTCTTGAGAGAAGTACGTCAACTTTTCAGTTTATCCTTGCACGTTTTCCAGATATTATTCGATTACAAGATGGCTATGAAATTCAAGATGCGATTGAAGAGGGCTTTAGAGAAGTTGGTAGAGATGAAACGGCGTGTATTGTACGATCAAACAAACGTGCCAATGGCTATAACAAACAAATCCGTACTCAAATTTTAGGTAAAGAACCTGAACTCGCTTCAGGAGATTTGATCATGGTGGTCAAAAACAATTACCATTGGCTTGCGCCCGATTCAGGACCTGGTTTTATTGCTAACGGAGATATTGTGGAGGTACTTTCAGTAAAGACGGTAAAAGAACTGTACGGATTTACTTTTGCCGAGGTTCATATCCGCATGCTCGACTATCCTGACCAAGAACCCTTTGATACTGTTTTTATTTTGAATACACTCGAAATGGATTCGCATGCACTTTCGTTTGAAGACAACACCAAGTTGTACCAAGCCGTAAGAGAAGACTACGCTCATTTGCCGCAATACAAACAGTATTTGAATGTTAAAAAGAATCCGTTTTTTAATGCGTTACAGGTTAAATATGCCTATGCCTTTACCTGTCACAAAGCGCAAGGAGGTCAATGGAAACGGGTGTTGGTGGAACAGCCTTATTTGCCCGATGGCTTGGACGCGAACTATTTCCGATGGTTATACACGGCCATCACTCGCGCCTCCGAAAAACTTTTTTTAATTGGCTTTACCGATGCCTATTTTGAACAGGAATGATTTCCCTATTTTTGCGCTATGCGTATACTAGCTGTTATTCCTGCTCGTTTTGAAGCACAACGTTTTCCTGGTAAACTGCTTGCCGACTTGAACGGCAAAACCGTTTTGCAACGTACCTACGAGGCGGTTGCAAACACGAACTTATTTGATGAAGTTTGGGTGGCAACCGATTCCGACCAAATTGAAAGGCACGTTCAGGCATTGGGAGGAAAGGTATTTCGCAGTATTTTAAACCATGATTGTGGCAGTAATCGCGTTGCAGAATGTGTGCAAGACATTGAAGCGGATGTGGTGATTAATGTGCAAGGCGACGAACCGTTTATCGCTCAAAATGCTTTGGCAGACTTGATTCAGGCCTTTAAAAATGACGCTGCAAACGCTATTGATTTGGCATCCCTGATGATTCCCATTACTTCCCAACATGATTTGGAAAACCCAAACATAGTAAAAGTGGTTTCCGACCAACAGGGGAGGGCGTTGTATTTTTCGCGTTCACCCATTCCGTTTATGCGGGCTGAAGGACAGGCGTTTCGCCATGTGGGGATTTATGCCTTTAGAAAAGCAGCCTTACTCGATTTTTATACGCAAGCACCAACTCCTTTAGAAATAGCAGAAAAAATAGAAGCTATTCGGTATTTGGAAATGGGAAAAGTGATGCAAATGTTACCTACTGATTTTGTTGGTGTGGGTATTGATACACCACAAGATTTGGAACGCGCCAAGGCGTTACTCGGCTAATACCATGGAATGATAGACGTTTTGTACGTCATCGTCTTCCTCAATTTTTTCAATGAGTTTTTCGACCTCTTCAGCGGCTTCGCCAGATAGGGTAGTGGTGGTGGTGGGAATACGCTCAAATCCAGAGGATAGAATTTCGATTTCACGGGTTTCCAACTCTTTCTGAATGGCGCCAAAATTTTCAAATGGGGCATACAGTAAAATGCCGTCTTCGTCTACAAACACTTCGTCAACGCCAAAATCAATAAACTCTAATTCCAACTCTTCAGCGTCTAAACCTTCGCTGGGAATACGGAAATTACAGGTATGATCAAACATAAACTCCACCGATCCCGAAGTTCCCATATTGCCGTTACACTTGTTAAAATAGCTGCGAATATTGGCAACGGTGCGGTTGTTATTATCTGTAGCAGTTTCTACCAAAACAGCAATACCGTGTGGCGCATAGCCTTCAAACAACACCTCTTTGTAGTTTTCGGTGCTTTTGTCTGTAGCACGCTTTATGGCACGCTCAATATTGTCTTTGGGCATGTTTGCCGACTTCGCATTTTGAATGACGGCTCGCAAACGGGAATTGCTCTCTGGACTGGGGCCGCCTTCTTTGACCGCCATGACAATATCCTTGCCAATGCGTGTAAAGGTCTTTGCCATTGCCGACCAACGCTTCATTTTTCGTGCTTTGCGAAATTCAAATGCTCGTCCCATATCTAATTTTGGTAAAGATATAAAAGCCGACAGTGTTTGCAAAAGGGGTTTTAGTGGCGTTATAACTTTTGTAATTTATTCACATTTAAAAAATTAAAACCATCTTCTTACTTTTTCATAATATCTTTTATGTTCCTCTCCAAAATCTTTTCTCAAACGGGGTTCTTCAACGCGTATTGTAAAAATATTGAAAGCGATAAAGATAAATAGCAAATACTGTCCTGTATAAAGCGTCGCGGAAAATGGAAATATGTGCTTTGTAGTGTGTTGATTTTATTTTACTGCTTCCTTTTTGAGTTGAGAATTAAGCAACTTTAGACCATTAACATTTCGAGTTAACACTTTTTGTACATCTTCGGTTTTAATGTGTCCAAGAATCCCCCATGGCCCATTATATCCTTCGTCTAATAAATTCTTAATCATTTCATATTCATGATCTCCTTCCCCAATAGATAATATTTCTGGTCCTTCTTTTTTCACTCCGTTTAAATTAACGTATGATAAATAGGGTTTCATCTTTTTAACAATCTCAGGAAATTCGTCTACATATTCGTGTGCATGATGGAAGTTGTATACCATAGTTATAGACTTGTCCTTTAATTGTTTTAAAATTTCTATTTGGTGATGGGGATTCCCAAACCAACCTCGATGATTATATATTGCGAGTTCGCTGCCAACTTCGTCCGCTTGAACCTTTATAAATATTATCATTTCTATAGCCACTTCTAGCGATTCTTCTTGAGTTTTTCCTTCGAAAAAATTGTCGCTTAAACTAACCCATATTGTTGGCTTTTGTTCTACTTCTTTTAGCTTACGTAACAATTCTTGGTTTGATGGACTCAATTTACCAATGCTATCTCTTTTCGAATTTAACCAAAGAAAAATTGATGTTATCTCAATGTCATTTTCTCTTGCCAGCTTAAACTCTTCTATCATAGTAGTCAAGTCTCCTTTGCCTTTATTGAATCCATATTTTGTAAAACCCATTTCAGTCAACATTGCAATTCGCTCATTCGGAGTTCTGTCTAAAGAATCAAATCCCAATATGCACCAAGGTGAAACTTCCGTTACCTCGATACTGTATTCTGCATTACTGTTGCAAGAAAATTGTAATAACACAAGAATTAAAATAGTTAATCTAGTAAGGTATTTCATAATTCCAAAGTTCTGTTTTTTATTTATGACACACAACGGTTTGGCTATGAGCAGTAGCGTCCCGCAGGGCGCTATTGCTTATAGGTTTTGTTGGGCACAGTTATTTTTTATTTTCATCTTCTTCAGGTAAATCACCATATCTTTCGATAAGCTTCCTTATTTCTTCCTTAGGCAGTTGTTTCAATGCTTTCCTTACTTTGCTTGACACTTCCTTAATCTCATTTTTAAGGTCAGTTTTACTTTCATCAGATTCTTCATCGGACTCTTCCTCATTAGCAAGAGGAGTAGAAAGCAGCTTCAAATCATTTCCATTAATTATATGTGAAGAGACCAATTTGGCTACTTCAATTATCATTTTTGAAGCGTTTGTCGGAAGCATATCGTCATTCTCTTTTGCTGTCTCATATTGTTCTGTGATTTTCTGAGCAATTGCGGTTTCAATATTATCAAGCATTCTATTCTCAATATCCTGCTGTTTTTCTTCTAGCTCCTTATTTCCAAAGAATGTTTGAGATATTGGTTTTGAAATTTTCTTATATGAAAGATATGCTAGGAAATATTCAAAACCTTTATTAAACAACTCAGTAAGGTTTAAGGCGATATCAAAATCAAAGTTGAAAAGGAAATCAACTGAGCCGTTTTGGATTTCAATAATCTCAATGTCGGAAGGAGACGAGCTTTTGAGGATTTGGTGGTAAACTGGTAGAATTCTGTTCCAAGTTGCTATTGTTTTTGTAAAGGTTTTTAAGTTAGAAATTGTTTGCTCTTCTTTGAATATCACAGATACAATAGTCTTGTCTTCTGACTTCTGAATTTCATTCGATTGGTTGATATATGGCTGAATAAAATTTTTGATTTCTTCAACTTTACTCTCATTTTGCTGCAACTGCTTTTTTAGTTGATTTATTATTTGTTGCAACTTCTGGAAAAATTGGTCTTGGGGAATTTCATTATCTAAAAGTAATTCGGCCATACTCTGATAATGATTTCCTTCTGTGAATGGTTTTGGAGTTTTAGGAAATAGCCTTGTCAAATTTTCAGCTAAATCAGAGTCATTTATCTCTTCTAAGTATGAATGAATTTTTGTGGCAATTTCCCGAAGAGCAACAATATTGTTTTGATTGTTATTTAGTGAACTCGCAAAGTCATTAATGTCTCTTTTAAATCCTGATCCGACTATTAGTTCTTGAAATTGATTGATTATTTCTCCTAAAGATTGAATATTCATAATTTGTTTTTTCTAATTGTGCCCAACGGTTTGGATATGAGTCGTATCCCGCAGGGTATGGCTTATATCTTTTGTTGTGTGCCGTGTTATTCTTTTAACAGTTTTCTAAATTGATAAAATATTCGCTCAATTAATCTTAAATCTTCCGTAACAATTTCAGCATTTCCGTTCATTTTTTGGTTAAATGGTAGTTCTTTTCCATAAGTTGTTTTTAAGTCATTCAGCAAAACTACTTTTACAATGTAGTTTTCATTCAAGGGAGTTAAAGAAATTTCTTCAACTCGTCCTATGAGCATTCCGTATTCTTGATAAAGAAAGTTATTCAGTTTAATATTTACCTTTTGTCCCTTTTTTACTTTTCCAGAGCGAACAACTGGCATTACTAACTGGCCTTCAATTTTCCCAGGGTTCTTTGGAATTATTGTAAATAAATTATCATCAGCTTTTACAAAGGTATTTTTTTCAATAAAACGATTAAACGATATTCTCCCACTAATCGGACTTTGGAGCAAATAGTTTCTCTTCCACCCTTCAATATTGCCTTTAAGTTGTTCTAGTTTCAATAAAACATTTTGTTCATTATTGTTGGAAAGTACAATGCTTCTGTTTGACAAGGATAATATCTCTTGCTCTATTTTGGCTATTGTAATTTGTGTATTTGAAATTTGATTTAATACATCTTGAAATCCTCTCTTTTTTTTCATAATTTCAATTTGTTTAATTTCAACATCTCTATCCGATATAAATTGTTTGGAATGCAACATTGAGTCTCTAATAAAATCTCTATCAGATAGTTCTAATTCTTTTTTAAATAACTCCTTTTTCTTTTTTAGTTGATTTAGTAAGATTTTATTGTTTCCATTTTGTCTTTCTAAAATCACAATTTCTCTTTCAGTAGGTTGGTTTGTTTTATTTAACCAATAACTTGAATAGACATTTAGAAATTCATTGTAAGATTCTTGAATGATGCCTAATCTTAGATTCTTTGGAAACTTTCTTTTTTGAATAGTTACAGACGAATCACTTCTTAGAAAGTCTATTAATGTTAAAACATCTTCATAATTGGCTTCATTCTCAATAAATCCGATAATATCATTTTCTTCTATCTCTTGATTTTCTGACAAATAAATTTCTTTAAGAACTCCATCTGACTTACAAATAATGTCTATTGGTTGGGTTTGAGTCGTGATTGTTATTTCTGAAATAACGACATCAGGATACTTGATGAACCAAGAAAAAAAGAAAATTACGACAACGGAAAGAAGTGTCAAAACTGTACCCCAGCGAAAAAACCAATTTGGTATTTTCGTCAATACTTCTCTTAGCTGTTCGCTGTACTCGTCTATTTCGTCTATTTTTCGAGTTTCTTCTGACATAATTTATGTACCCAATTCTAATTGATTTTTTACTAAACGATAATAAGCTCCTCTATTTTTCGTCAATGACTGATGGTTTCCTTGCTCAATTATTTTACCATTATCTAAAACTAAAATATGGTCTGCGTTTTTAACCGTACTTAACCTATGAGCCACGATAACGACAGTTTTATTTTGATAAAAATTTTCTAAGTTTTTCATTATTTCACTCTCATTTTCAGCGTCTAAAGCACTTGTAGCTTCATCAAAAAACAAAAAATCAGGGTTTTTATAAACAGCTCTTGCAATGAGTATTCTTTGATTCTGTCCACCACTTAACGAAATACCACTTGCTCCAATTCTTGTATTATACCCTGTTGGTAGCGATTCAATAAAATTATCTAACCTTGCGACCTTTACAGCCTCTAATAACTTTTCTGTGTTAATCAGTCCGTCCAAAGAGGATTCTGTTATATTACGGGCAATAGAATCAGCAAAAA
>CATIMP010000065.1 GCA_949528465.1 Bacteroidota bacterium
CAGTTTTCCTTATTGAAAAACATTATCATTTTGTGTGGACACTACAAAGGTGTAGATCAACGGGTGCGGGATTTGTTTATTACCCACGAAATATCAATTGGCGATTATGTGCTTTCTGGAGGCGAATTGGCTGCTGCCGTGCTCTGTGATAGTATCATTAGGTTGATACCAGGAGTACTGGGTAACGAAACCTCTGCGCTAACCGACTCTTTTCAAGATGGGCTATTAGCACCACCTGTTTACACCCGACCAGCAAACTACAACGGACATAAAGTGCCAGAAATACTTACTTCGGGAAACACGCCAAAAGTAGATTCTTGGCGTGAAGAAAAGGCTCTTGAAATTACTACAAAAAAACGCCCTGATTTGTTGGAATAACTGGACACTACCTATACCCTACCCTCTTAAACGCTTTATGATTTTATTGGAATGGTTTGCTATTAATTTAATCCGTTAAAACAACAACATTTCATTTCCAACTGCTTACTGCTTAGGCTCCATAGCACTTTCTAAAGCTTTTATTCTTGCTTCTAAGGCATCATTTTTTTGTTTTAACTCCTGTACCGCATTCACAAGCATGGGTACAAAGTCTGAGTTTTCTAATAATTTTAAAGCATTTTCCCCTACGGCATCAGAGCCAGGAATGTCAATCCTATTTATCATTCTTGGGGCTATTTTTTCGACCTCTTGAGCAATAAATGAAACATACTCTTTTTCGTCAGTTGGGGTATCGTATTTTCCGTTGTATTTAAAACGTACTGGACGAAGCTTGATGATCTCTTCTAACCCAACATTGAAGTCTTTGATATCCTTTTTTGTTCTTTCATCAGAAGTTGAAGCCCAACTGCCCCCACCTGATTTTGACACATTACCGTTCTGGTTTAGGTAGAATACATATTGAGTTCCACTGCCATTCATCCTACCACCTGCAAAAAGTACATTTGAAAAACTTGTAGTGCTATCGTCTCCAAGTGTTATAGACTCTGTTCCTCTACCTCTTTGTAGTTTAGCTGGAGATAAGACCCTATCATACGTTTGGTCTGCTCGTTCCCAATTTAGTATATCATCATTAGGATTAGTAGCCGTATTAGTATTTGTTAAGTTGGTATATCTAATTCCATTATGAACCCTAATATCTCCTGCACTAACAGTTTCATTTGCTACCCATACAGGATCTGAACTTGGTGCTATCGCTGTGAGAGCTGTCCAAGTAGCTCCAGTTGTTCCCTCGGCGAAAGTTGTTCCTGCCGGGATATTTCCATTTGCCTTATAAAGTAAACCACCTTTTTCAATAGTATCATTAAGGATGTAATCTTTATTTACATCATAAATCATTAACCCTGTACCGCCATAACTATAATTCGTAACATTCATAACTTCTATGAATGCTCTGGCCGTGCCGTAAGTACTTTCTGTATTTTGAGTGGCAGACGTTGTTCCGCTGCTTTGTCTAACTCTTACATTTGTATCTACAGTAGGCGTTATAATTGCAAATACAGATCCGCTATCGGTGTATGATGCCCCATAGTTGCTTCCCCATTGTTGAGCCGTAGAACTTGTGTCTACCCATGCGTTTGTAGTATCGTTATACCATCTCCATGCTACATAACCTGACCCTGCTAATCTTCCAATATCAGCGGTTAGTTTATACGTGCTGCCTGCCTTTAAAGTGAATACCCCATTAGTATTTGTGATAGATGATCCCTCAGAAGCAAGCACCGTGTTATATGGGAAAGTCATTCCATTAGTTACCGAAAAAGATGAGCTTGAATATTTAGCCACCATATACTCAAAGGCGCCGTCTCCACCAGCCCCTCCGCCTATTGATGTCCAATTTGTTGCATCTCCGTCGGGGGAGGTGTCCGTGTTTGTACCGGTAAGGTTTTTATAAAGTACTCCACCATAATTTACCAAATCATTGGTGGTATAAGTCCCCCCATTGGTGTTTGATTTCCACAGGGGCATAACATCTCCACCTCCCGTAGCTTCCCAATTTGTCGCATCTCCATCGGGGGCGGTGTCCGTATTGGTACCAGTGCGGTTTCTGTAAAAAACCCCATTATAGGCAATAATTGCGTTTGTTAAATAAGAACCGCCATCTGTATCTGACTGCCAATTGGTTGAAAAGGCATTGGTGTGTAAATTTCCTCCTAAGCGTAAGTTACTATCGGGGGAGAACGTGGCATGAACCACTTCTGAAACGGTACCTGTTTTGTCTCCAGCTGTTCCCGTTAGGGTTCCTTTGATAACCAGATTACCTGCATTCACACCAGCAAGTGCTTCTTCAATTTTATAGGACGGATTAGACGTAAAAAATGTGTCGTCACCATCGTCATCAACACTTAGATTCCAACCTACAGATGGCCAGTTGGGTCTAACTAAAACACCTCCGCCAACACTTACAATATTTCCTAGGTCTTGGTCAGCTCTTCTCCAATTTATTGCATCTCCGTCGGGGGCGGTGTCCGTGTTTGTACCGCTACGGTTTTTATAAAACACCCCATTATAGGCAACAATAGCATTGATTAGATATGTTCCGCCGTCTGTATCTGACTGCCAAGCGGTAGAGAAAGTATCTGTGTTTAAATCTCCTCCTAAGCGTAAGTTACTATCGGGGGAAAACGTGGCATGAACCACTTCTGGAACAGTGCTTCGTTTTTCTCCTGCTGTACCTGTTGTTGTTCCTCTGATAAGGAGATTACCGGCGTTGGTGCCGCCAAGTTCTTCTATAATTCTGTAGGACGGATTAGAGGTGTAAAATGTATCAGCGCCATTCTCATCTACGCGCAAGTTCCAGCCCACAGACGGCCAGTTGGGCCGTATTAAAATACC
>CATIMP010000066.1 GCA_949528465.1 Bacteroidota bacterium
GCAGGCGATATTGGTGTTGGAGGCCGAGAAATTGGGTATATGTTTGGGCAGTACAAACGATTAAAAAATGAGTTTACGGGTGTATTAACAGGTAAAGGAATTTCGTGGGGTGGATCGCTTATTCGACCAGAAGCCACAGGATATGGTGCTGTTTATTTTGCACAAAATATGTTGCAAACCAAAGACGAAAGCTTTGAAGGCAAAAAAGTAGTCATCTCTGGGTCTGGAAATGTGGCACAATATGCTGCCGAAAAAGCCATTCAGCTTGGTGCAAAAGTACTTACCCTATCAGATTCTTCAGGATTTATATATGATCCTGACGGCATAGATCAAGATAAGTTGGAGCACATCATGGAACTCAAAAATGTAAAACGAGAACGAATCCATAAGTACACAGAAAAATACGCCTCTGCACGTTTTCACAAAGGTGAAAAACCATGGGGCGTAACTTGTGATATTGCCATGCCTTGCGCTACGCAAAATGAGCTAGACGAAAGCGATGCAAAAACACTTATTGCTAATGGGTGTTACTGCATAAGTGAAGGAGCAAATATGCCATCTACTCCAGAGGCCATTTCACAGTTTCATGCAAATCATGTGCTTTATGCTCCGGGGAAAGCCTCTAACGCAGGCGGAGTTGCTGTTTCAGGACTTGAAATGGCGCAAAACTCACTGCGTTACAACTGGACTCGAAAAGAGGTAGATCAACGCTTACAGGATATTATGGAAGACATTCATGACTCCTGCGTATTGTATGGTACTGGTGGGAATAAAACAATCAATTATGAAAAAGGCGCAAACATTGCCGGTTTTGTAAAAGTAGCCGACGCCATGTTAGCGCAAGGGGTTGTTTAGCATACCACAACGACGTATTTTACGTTTTCTTTATGATGAAAGCTAGTTTATTACGCATTCTTTTTGTTGCTCTGCTATGCATGTCCAATTCCTGGGCGCAAAACCAGCAGTGGGATTCCATGTATTCTTACTACAATACATCTATTGGAACAACCTATAATCAAACCGTAATTGCAGCAGCAGAAAACGCACTTTTTCTTTATGACCCTATTCAAAACAGCACAGAGACCATCACATCTGTTGATGGACTTTCGGGAGATAATTTTTCAGCAATAGCGGTTTACAACGATAAAATTATAGCAGGATTTGAAAATGGCATGGTGGCTAAGATTGATATTAACTCCAAAAAAGTTGATTTGGATAACTCCATAGAACGTAACACTACCATTTCGGCTGACGAAAAGCAAATCAATCAAATCTTGATAGATGAAAACGTGGCTTATTTGGCTACTGGTTTTGGCATCATTGAACTAAACCCCACCACAATGGAGTTTGGCGACACCTATTATTTTGGAGTGTCTGCTTCTAAAATTCGTGTAAACCAAGTGGCTTTTTTTGACGACCATATTTATGCAGCAACCTCAAAAGGAATTTATAGAACGTTACTTAACAACCCAAATAAATTAGAATTTTCCTCTTGGGAGTTACACGCGTCAGGCAATTGGATTTCCCTTAATAAATTAGAATTTTCCTCTTGGGAGTTACACGCGTCAAGCAATTGGATTTCCCTTTGGACGCAAGAAAACATGCTGTATGCTGCAAAAGACGAAGGAAGTGCCGTTTCTTTTTTTCAGTTGGGCGATAGTGTTGAACAAAAAGCACGCTTTTCAGGTAAAGCTAGGCATATTGCACCATACAAGGATGGAGTTATACTAACACTTACAGGTGTTTATAGTTTGGATAAGTCATTTGCGGTACAAGAAGCAATAACAACAATTGATGATGTTAATAGAAATACATTTCAGTTTGGTTTAGTAACTAATGATGAGATATATGTTGGCACATCTTCGGCAGGATTAATTCGATACGCAGCAACTGGTAACGATAAATATGTAAGCCCCAAAGGTCCGCTACGGAACAGTATTTTTGATATTGAGACCTTAGCGAATGAGATTTGGATTGCGCATGGCGATTATAGTTTGTTTTACAATCCATACCCTCTCGAAAAATATGGGCTTAGTCATTTTTCTGAGATTGGTTGGGAAAACATTTCTAGCGAATCTCTTTTTAGCGCAGAGAGTATTGTTAGAGTTGTATCTCATCCAACTGAAATAGGCACTCAATATGCGTGCTCTTTCCACGGTGGAATGGTTTATCTAAAAGACAATGTTCCACAAGAGCTTTGGAACGCTGAAAATAGCGGACTAGAAAGCCTTTCCTTTGTGGGGCCAAACTATGTAAGCATACGCGTGCGGGATGCGCTTGTAGACGATAGCGGAAACCTGTGGTCATTAACAGCCTTTGTCCAAAATGGACTAAAAAAACGCAGCCCCTCAGGGCAATGGACATCCTATGATTTGTCAGAAGTTGTATTAGATTATGCGGCAGAATCAGGCTATTCCAATATGGAATTATACGATGATAAAATCATTTTCTTTGGCGGATTGAATAGTGCCCTTATTGGAGTTGATATCAGTCAATCTCCCCCGCAAATGAAACACCTTATTGGCGGTGAATTTGGCCTGCCCTCCGACGACATTCGCAGCGTTCGGTTGGACAAGGACAACCGCCTTTGGGTAGGAACACGTGAAGGAATTGCGGTTTTGTATGCACCGAACCGTTTTTTTGAACCTGAAACGCAACTGCGTTCTATTGTAGTTGAAGATGGCGGAAACCTTCGCGAATTGCTTTCAGGGCAACTTATCACAGATATCGAAATAGATGGCAATAACCAAAAATGGGTAAGTACGGCTACTTCAGGTGTTTTCTTGCTAAGTCCAGACGGGACAGAAATTTTACAGCACTTTACTAAAGAAAATAGTCCGTTACCTACTTCTTCTGTCAAAACGATTGGAATTGATAACGCTACTGGAAAAGTCTATTTAGGCACCCTTAATGGCATGGTGGTTTTTCAAGGGGATGCCTATGCCGAATCTGAAGAATTACTTGAAATAAATGTGTTTCCCAACCCAGTTAGACCTAATTTTACTGGAAACTTGGTCATCCGAGGGTTGCAACAAGACTCTCGTGTTAAAATTACCGATATAGCAGGAAATCTGGTATACGACACCACCAGCGAAGGAGGTAGTATCAGCTGGAATTTAAACTCTTTTTCAGGGCAGCGCGTTCGCTCAGGCGTTTACCTCATTTTTGCTTCTTCAAAGGACGGACTTGATAGTGCCGTAAAAAAAGTGATGATTGTAAATTAATGGAACAACCCACTCAAGCAATTGTGCTACATGCCACTAAATACGGCGAAACAAGCGTGATTTTACACGCTTACACACAACAAGGAGGGTTACGCGCTTACGTGGTCAAAGGCGTGCGCTCAGCAAAGCGAAAAAAAACGTTTTCTATGGGAATGTTCCAGCCACTTACACAATTGGAGTTGGTCGCAACTACGCCCAAAAGTGCTGGACTTTCTGTATTAAAATCGGCCAAAATTACCAATCCGTATACCACCATTTCAACCGAAATTATCAAGTCGAGTATTTGTCTGTTTTTGGCTGAGGTATTGCGATCGGTTCTGAAAGAAGAAGAAGAAAACGCATCATTATATCACTTTTTAGCGCATGCGCTTATTTGGCTTGACACGCATGACAAGGTAGCTAATGTACATGTTCATATATTGATACAACTTACCAAGTATTTGGGATTTTACCCCGATATCTCTGATATTTCGCAACCTTACTTTGATGTGCAAAATGGACGGTTTTGCAAATACGCAAATAGTAACGAATGTATCTCTGGAGATGAAGTCTTTCTTCTTAAGACATACTTAGGTACGAAATTTGATGCTTTGGATACGATTTTGGCCAGTACTGAACAACGGCGCGCATTATTAACGCTTATCATGCAGTATTATCAACGACACGCACAGTCATTCAGAATGCCAAAATCATTAGATGTATTGTATGAAGTCTTTAAGTAATCTCCTTTTTTTATTTGTTGCTTTTTGTTGTAGTGCGCAACAGGTTGTGGTAAAAGACGCCGTAACGCAAGAATTACTTTTTGGGGTGAGCATTTTTGATGTTGATAAATCACACGTTGAAACGTCATCTGAAAACGGGATAGCACAACTGGATACATTTGACAAAAATGCGAGATTATCCTTTTCTTATATGGGGTATGAAATGCAAACGATACAAAAAAGTCAAATCAAATCTTTGCAAGTAATTTGGATGATGCCCAACACGGAGCAACTCGGCGAAATTGTACTCTCGGTTTCCCGAGCTTCAGGGAAAAAACAACGGTTGGCGCAACAAGTAGGGATACTGAGCGAGCAACAAATAGCACAAATAAGCCCCGAAAATACAGCTGTTTTATTACGAGAAGTACCAGGTGTTCGGGTGCAGCAATCACAAGGCGGTGGCGGAAGCCCCATACTTCGTGGTTTTGAGGCAAATAGAGTGCTTTTAGTTGTTGATGGAGTCCGCCTCAACAACGCTATTTTTCGCTCAGGACATGTGCATAACGCCCTCTCTGTTGACCCACTTAGCCTAAGTAGAGCGGAGGTTATTTTTGGCCCTTCATCTGTGGGCTACGGCTCTGATGCGCTAGGAGGCGTTATTCATTTTTATACACGCACCCCCTTAATTAATCAGAATAAAAGATTTCGCCTCGCAGGTACATCCTCGTATACATTTACTCAAAACACTTCTAAACAATCGGCAGTATTTGAATACAGCGCTCCAAAATGGGCAGTTTTGCAACAGGTATCGTACTCTCAATTTGGTGATATTACAATGGGGAAGCGGCGCGTACACGGCTATGAAAATTGGGGTAAAGTGTTCGAATATTCCCAAAACGGAGACACGAACTACGCGGCAACACCATCCACAAATAATATCCCTAATGTGCAGCGAAATTCAGCGTATGAGCAAGTAGATTTGTTGCAAAAATGGATTTATCACACTACCAACGGAATCAAATTTACACTAAACCTTCAGGGGTCACAATCTGGGAATATTCCACGATTTGACAAGCTTTCAGAAACCAAAGATGGTGAATTACGCTTTGCGCGTTGGGAATATGGCCCTCAAAAACGATGGTTGATTTCGCCGCAAATTAGTTTTATTGGCAATAAACCGTGGTTGCGTTCAGGAAAAATAATTGCCGCTGTTCAGTTATTAGAAGAATCAAGGATACAACGAAAATTTGCAAGTTTGAACAGAGAAACGCAACGGGAACAACTCACCGTGTATAGCCTCAATGCCGATTTTACAGCCCAAACACAAAAAGGACGTGATTGGTCGTACGGATTCGAAATGACCCACAACCAAGTGCACTCAACGGCCTATGCGCAAGAAATAGATGTGCTCGCTAATCAAATTATTGATTTAAAGTCAAAAACAAGTATTCCAACACGATATCCCAGTGGCGGAAGTACATACGCCACTTTTGCAGGGTATGTGGATTATAGATACGACATCAATCCAAAAAGCACGTTGAGTATGGGCGCAAGGCATACCATTACAGCGTTGGATGCTAAATGGACCGAGCAAGCACTTATTGATGCGAAATTGGCACATGCCAATCAAAAGCATCAATCGTCGAATGTTACGTTTGGATACAGTTATAAGCCCAATTCGCAATGGCAAATTAAAGCCCTTTTTTCCACCGGATTCAGAGCACCAAACATCGACGATTTGGGTAAAACCCGCGAAAACAATGGTATTTTGAGCGTCCCTAACTTGGAGCTTACTCCCGAATATATTTACAGCACAGATATTGGCATTCGAAAACAATGGGACAACGGGTCGTTTATAGAAACCAACGGATATTATGCTTTTGTAAAAGACTATATTGCTCGCGGACCGTATACTATTAACCGCGACATCACAACTTCTAACGAAGGCACCATTATGTACTCTGGTGAAGAGGTAAAAACTACGGCAAACATAAATGTAGGCACAGTTAAGGTCTACGGGTTTAACGCACAAAGTAAATGGATGATTTTACCCAAAGTTTACTATAAAGCATCATTAACATATACACGGGGAATTGGAAATAATGTTAGCGGGAATCTTCCGTCAATAAGTCCATTGTTTGTTTCGCAAAAAGCGCAGTGGCAATTGCCTAAAGGGGAACTTTCTTTGCATTGGCATCATGCAAAGCGAAAAGCCCCTGACACCTATTCGCCGTGGGGCGAAGATGGACTCGAAGAAACACCTCTTCTTGCGAACAACACCTTTGCAGGCACACCAGCTTGGCACCGTTGGGACGTACAATTTGCGTTTCCTTTGAACAGTGATTTGAACCTATCTGGGGGAATTTTCAATCTGTGGGACACGCACTACCGTGAATTCGCATCGGGCATATCTGCACCTGGCAGAAGCGCAAAGCTTATCTTAAGGTATGAATTGTAACGATTCTACCCCATTACAACACAACATTTTGCCCTAAATTAGTTACTTTCGCATGCATAATTTTAGTGCAAGATTTTGTTTCCAACGTACTCACATCTTGATTTAACTGCCGCAGCCGAAGAAATTACTTCGTTTTGGGACAAACATCTTGTTTTTGAAGCGAGTATAGCTACTCGTGAAGGAAGGCCGCCATTCGTTTTTTTTGAAGGGCCACCTTCTGCAAACGGACTTCCAGGAATTCATCACGTTTTGGCGCGCGCGCTCAAAGATATTTTTTGCCGCTATAAAACACAGCAAGGATTTCAGGTTAAGCGCAAGGCTGGTTGGGACACGCACGGACTTCCCGTAGAACTTGGCGTGGAAAAAGAGCTTGGCATTACCAAAGAAGAAATTGGCAAAACCATTAGCGTTTCAGCCTATAACAAGGCTTGTAAAGAAGCCGTAATGCGCTACACCGACGTATGGAACGACCTTACCAAAAAAATGGGGTATTGGGTAGATATGGACGATCCATATATTACTTACTCCTCAAAATATATGGAATCGGTTTGGTGGTTGTTGGCAACGCTATACAAAAAAGGCCTGATTTACAAAGGCTACACCATTCAGCCGTATTCACCCATGGCAGGAACGGGATTATCCTCGCACGAGCTAAACCAACCTGGATGTTATCGCGATGTAACCGATACATCTGTAACAGCCCAGTTTAAAACAAAAAAGGCCTCTCTACCCGAAGTTTTAAAAAGGGATTTATCACTTCACGTCTTAGCATGGACAACAACTCCTTGGACACTTCCCTCAAATACCGCACTTACGGTAGGGCCAAAAATCTCTTACGTTGTTGTACAAACATTTAATCAGTATACGCAAAAGCCCATTCGTGTATTACTTGCTAAAAAATTGATTGGGAAACAGTTTGGGAAAAAGTATGCTCAGGTTGAGGCACAAAACGAATTAGCAACCTACGACAAAGCCAATAAAACCATTCCATTTTGGATTGAGCAAGATATTGTTGGTGCCGATTTGGTAGGCATTCAATACGAACAGCTTTGGACAGATGCTCCTCTACCGTATCAAAACCCTGATGATGCCTTCCGCATTATTGCTGGTGATTTTGTTACTACAGATGACGGAACAGGTGTTGTGCATACCGCTCCCACTTTTGGCGCCGACGATGCCAAAGTTGCCAAAGAAGCTAATCCGCCCGTTCCACCATTGTTGATTTTGGATGAAAACGAAAACCCCGTTCCACTTGTTAACCTACAAGGAAAATTCAGAGCAGAAGTGGGATTGGTTGGCGGCAAACTTGTTAAAAACGAGTATTACTCAGAAGGGGAAGTGCCAGAAAAATCAGTCGATGTAGAAATTGCTATTCGGCTCAAAGAAGAAAACAAAGCCTTTAAGGTTGAAAAGTACGTGCACAGTTATCCGCATTGTTGGCGCACCGATGCCCCAGTGCTTTATTACCCACTTGATTCGTGGTTTATTAAGGTTCAAGATCACAAAGGGCGCATGGTTGAGTTAAATCAAACCATACAGTGGAAACCCGCCAAAACAGGCGAAGGGCGTTTTGGAAATTGGCTTGCCAATGCAAACGATTGGAACTTATCCCGCTCTCGTTTTTGGGGAATTCCACTGCCTATTTGGCGGACCTCTGACGGAGATGAAACTCGTGTAGTTGGCTCTATTGAGGAATTGAAAATTGCTGCTGACGAATCTGTTGCCGCAGGTTTAATGATGAAAAACCCATTGGCTGATTTTGTTCCCGGCGATATGTCGGAACGCAATTATGAGCGTGTTGATTTACACAAAGACACTGTGGATGAATTGGTTCTTTTAAGCGAAACGGGGAAACCCATGTATCGTGAAACAGACCTCATCGACGTTTGGTTTGATTCGGGAGCAATGCCTTACGCACAATGGCACTATCCGTTTGAAAACAAAGAAAAAATAGATGAAGGCACCACATTCCCTGCTGACTATATTGCTGAAGGAGTCGATCAAACTCGCGGGTGGTTTTATACACTTCATACCATTGCAACCCTTGTTTTTGACTCGGTTGCTTACAAAAATGTTGTTTCTAACGGATTGGTTTTGGATAAAAAGGGGCAAAAAATGTCTAAGCGTTTGGGCAATGCCGTAGATCCATTTGAAACTTTAAAAAAATACGGCCCAGATGCCACGCGCTGGTATATGATCAGTAATGCGAATCCGTGGGATAATTTGAAATTCGATCTGGAGGGAATTGAAGAAGTCAAACGCAAATTTTTTGGAACGCTCTACAATACGTATTCGTTCTTTAGCCTTTATGCCAATATTGATGGATTTACTTTTGCGGAAGATGAGATTCCAATTTCGGAACGGCCAGAAATTGACCAATGGATTTTATCGGAACTGCACAGTTTGATTCAAAACACTACTCGGTTTTATGATACGTATGAGCCTACACGTGCCTGTCGTGCGATTGCACATTTTGTAACCGAAGATTTGAGTAATTGGTATGTACGTTTGTGTCGTCGTCGATTTTGGAAAGGAAGTTACGAGGCAGATAAAATTGCGGCTTACCAAACCTTGTACGAGTGTCTAATTAGTGTTGCAAAAATGATGGCGCCTGTTGCACCGTTCTATGCCGATAGGCTTTACCAAGACTTGAATGGCATAACCAAACGCGAGCAAGCTTCTTCAGTTCATTTGGCGTTTTATCCAAAATCAACGGCTGAAATTATTAATTCATTGCTGGAGCAAAAAATGCAACGCGCCCAAAAGATTACATCTCTAGTATTATCGCTGCGCAAGCGCGAAAAAATCAAAGTCCGCCAACCTTTGCAGCGTATTATGATTCCTGTATTAGATGAGGAAGAACGCAAACAGGTAGAGGCGGTATCAGCACTTATTGCTGCTGAAGTAAATGTGAAAGAAGTCGAATTGTTAGATGACACATCCGCTATTTTGGTAAAAGAAATTAAGCCAAACTTTAAAACATTAGGTCCACGTTTTGGCAAAGACATGAAGCAAGTTGCGCAAGCCATTCAAAACCTTAATGAAGCACAAATACAAGAACTCGAAAAACAAGGTTCGCTAAGCATTCAAATAAACACTAAAAGTTGTATTTTAGAGGCTACGGATGTTGTTATCAGCTCCAAAGATGTAGCGGGTTGGTTGGTTGCTTCGGAACAAGGCGTTACTGTTGCACTCGATATTCAAATGAGCGAAACCCTTCGTTTGGAAGGTATGGCGCGTGAACTTGTGAACAGATTACAGAACATGCGTAAAGACCTTGGTTTAGATGTAACGGATACTATAAAAGTTACACTTGAAGAAAGTGAGGAATTAAACGCCATTTTAAACAAAAACAAAACGTATATTCAGCACGAAATTTTAGCTACAACCATAAATGTAGCCAAAGAAGTGAGTAGTGAAACAATCGAACTTTCGTTCGATTCGTTACATACTCAGGTAGCAATGGTTAAATCATAACAACCTAATATTATGGAACAGAAAAACCGATACAACGATGAGGCTCTTCAAGAATTTAAGGAGTTAATAGAAGAGAAAATTGCAAAAGCACAGCACGATTTAGAACTTATTAGGAGTGCTTATATGAACGATGGAAATAATGGCACCGACGACACGGCTCCAACATTTAAAGCGTTCGAAGAAGGCTCACAAACGATGTCCAAAGAAGCGAATACACAATTGGCATTGCGCCAAGAAAAGTTTATCCGCGACTTGAAAAATGCGTTAATTCGTATTGAAAACAAAACCTATGGCGTTTGTCGCGTAACAGGAAAACTCATAAACAAAGAGCGATTAAAATTAGTGCCGCATGCAACGCTTAGCATTGAGGCAAAAAATATGCAGCGTTAATTTATGCCGCTACGCAAACTTTGTTGGATTATCCTTGCGGTTTTGGTATTAGACCAAGCGTTTAAGGCGTATATCAAACTTAATTACTCCCTTACGTTTTATGGCAACGACGCCATTGTTGATTGGGGTTGGTTTCGCTTGTTGTTTGTAGAAAACAAAGGCATGGCTTGGGGCGCTCGTCTAAACGACATTATTCCTTTTATTTCTGATAATACGGCCAAACTGCTACTTAGTATTTTTCGTTTATTGGCGGTTACAGCTATTGGCTACTGGCTTGTACGCGCAGCAAAAACGGCAATGCCTAAAGGTCAACTCGTTGCCGTATCGCTCATTTTTGCAGGTGCTTTAGGCAACATTATAGATTCTGTTTTTTATGGCGTTCTATTTTCGAATAGTTACGGCCAAATTGCCACGTTTTTACCAACCGAAGGCGGCTACGCTCCACTTATGTTTGGTCACGTTGTGGATATGTTACAATTCCCCATGTTTTCTTGGACATGGCCTAAGTGGTTACCAATTGTTGGAGGCAACAGCTTTACTTTCTTTGAGCCTGTTTTTAATATTGCGGATAGCGCTATTAGTATTGGCGTCGTTTTGCTATTGCTTAAAACCCGAAAGACGTCAAGCTAAAAAGAATGTACTTTTTGCGGCGTTACCACAATTTCTAGCGGAACATCTGTTGTTTCCGTATCTTCTATGGTATCTACAGGGGCAAAACAAGAAACACCTATGGTTTTACAACGCGGTACACACCGCGATAAAAACCTGTCGTAATAGCCTTTTCCATAACCAACACGATGCCCACGTTGGTCAAAACACAGTAGTGGAACCACAACGGTCGTAATGTTTATAGGGTTAATATAAGTAGTGCTTATCGGCTCTGGAATTCCCCATTGATTCGGTTCAATTGACATTCCTTTTTCCCACATCACAGCTTCCATTTTTCCATTTGCATCAAGAACTTTTGGAACACAAATTTGATGTCTTTCAAAGGCATCAAACCATTTTCCCATTGGAATTTCGTGATGATTGCCGCTGTCTAAATAGAGCATTACAAGCCCTTCACGAATAAGATTTCCGTCAATGATTCGCTCTAATATAGCAGCACTCGCAAGATTGCGTTCAGCAACAGAAAGAGCATTGCGCTTTGCGCGATAAAATGAGCGTAAAGCTTTCTTATTAGGCATGCATAAATATAACCGTTTCGCCGGTAAGTTTTTGTATTTTAGTAACATGATAAAAGAGGCACTAAAACGGCAAGTAGCTTCGCTCCCAAACGAGCCTGGGGTATATCAATATTACAATGAGACAGGCGAGATAATTTATGTAGGCAAGGCAAAAGACCTGAAAAAAAGAGTGTCGTCTTATTTCAGAAAGCAGGTTGATTCGCGAAAAACACGAAACCTTGTAAATACGATTTACAGTCTGAAACATATTGTAGTTCCAACCGAATCGGATGCACTAATCTTGGAAAATACGCTCATCAAAGAGCATCAACCAAAATACAATATTTTACTCCGCGACGATAAAACGTATCCGTGGATTTGTATTAAAAAAGAACGTTATCCTAGAGTATTTGCCACACGAAAAATCATTCAAGATGGGTCGGAATATTTTGGCCCGTTCACCAATGCAAAAACGGTTCGTGTACTTCTTAACCTTATTAACGAGCTTTATCCACTCCGCACCTGTCATTACGACCTTAGCGAGACGCATGTCGCAAGTGAAAAGTATAAGGTTTGTTTGGAGTATCATATTGGGAACTGCTTGGCGCCCTGTGTTGGAAAACAAACCACTACACACTACGATGAAGCAATCGCGCATATTCGTAATATTTTACTAGGGAAGTTTAAACAAGTAAACAGCGCATTAACACACGAAATGAAAGCTGCTGCCGAAACCTTACAGTTTGAGCATGCACAAAAAATTAAGTTAAAAATGGAGGCTTTGCAGCATTACCAGTCCAAATCGGCAGTAGTTAGCGCAAAAATTAACGCCGTTGATGTATGTACCATTATTTCTGACGAATCAACAGCATTTATCAATTTCTTGCAAGTTTCTTATGGATCCATTGTACGCTTTCACAGCATGTCCATAAAAAAGAAATTAGACGAAACGGATGCAGAACTTTTGCGTGTGGTTGTGGTGGAGCTACGCCGCAGATTTGAATCTTCCTCAAAAGAAATTTTACTTCCTTTTGAATTGGATTTGGGGGAAGCAGTTCGAGTAACAGTACCCAAAATAGGCGAAAAAAAGCAGCTGTTAAACTTGTCGCTGCGCAACGCAAAGCAAAACCGATTGGAGCAGCTCAAGCAAATTAAACTTACCGACCCCGAGCAACATAGCCAACGTGTGATGGCTCAA
Source organism: Bacteroidota bacterium (assembly GCA_949528465.1). Taxonomy (GTDB): domain Bacteria; phylum Bacteroidota; class Bacteroidia; order Flavobacteriales; family Flavobacteriaceae; genus UBA7446. Next base: position 12,615 of record CATIMP010000066.1, read on the forward strand.
ATGCAGCGTGATTTGCGACTTTCCGAATTGCCACTACATATAGAATGTTTTGACAACTCCAACATACAAGGCAGTAATCCTGTAGCAGCTTGTGTGGTGTTTCGAAATGGTAAGCCGAGTAAAAAAGAATACCGCCACTATGGCATCAAAACCGTTGAAGGACCAGACGATTTTGCATCAATGGAAGAAGTCGTTTACCGCCGATACAAACGCTTGCTTAGTGAAGGTGAAGCATTGCCACAATTGGTAGTAATTGACGGTGGAAAAGGACAACTTAGCGCAGCACTCAAAAGTTTTGATGTGTTGGGAATTCGTGGGGAAGTAGCCATTTTAGGCATTGCCAAACGCCTTGAAGAACTTTATTTCCCAGATGATCCAATTCCCCTATATTTGGATAAGCGGTCGGAGACCTTGCGTATTGTGCAGCAGTTAAGGAATGAAGCCCACCGATTTGGAATTCGCCTTCACCGTAACAAGCGCAGCAAAGGTGCGATAAACTCTACCTTAGAAAATATCCCTGGAATCGGTGAAAAAACAGCTACAGACTTGCTAAAAAAGTTTAAGTCTGTAAAGCGCATTAAGGCAGCTTCACAAGACGAATTAACCCAAATATTAGGACCTAAAAAAGCCAAAATAACGTATGATTACCTACAAAAAAATACTACTTAGGCTTCTGTTTTCACTCTTTGTTGCAGTAGCAGCAGCGCAACCTAAAGACGTAAAAGTAGGCCTTATTCTCAGTGGCGGTGGCGCAAAGGGTATGGCGCATGTTGGTGTGCTAAAAGAAATTGAACGCGCTGGCGTTCGCATCGATTATATAGGTGGGACGAGCATGGGCGCAATTGTGGGTGGGCTTTACGCTTGTGGGTATTCGGCAGCACAACTTGAAGCACTTCTTTTAAGTACTGACTTAACAGATTTAATTAATGATAATTACAATAGAAATGCTAAATCGTTTCAAGACAAAGAAGACAGTGAGCGCTACGCCATTACATTGCCCATTGTAAAGGGGAAAATTACATTTCCTGTCTCGTTATCCAAAGGCCAAAATGTTTATAATTTATTGGTGCAACTGATGCATGATCAGCGAGCGGCACGGGATTTTAGCAAGCTTCCTATACCTTTTTACTGCATTGCAACAGACTTAAATAATGGAGAAATGGTACTGTTGGATAATGGATTTCTACCGCTTGCCGTAAATGCCAGCAGCGCACTTCCAACTCTTTTTTCACCCGTAACGATCGACAATAGATCACTAATTGATGGAGGCGTTTCTAATAATTACCCTATTGAAGAAATGCTTAAAAAAAAGGTGGATGTTATTATTGGCGTTGATGTACAAACAAGTATTTCTCAGACCAAAGAAGCCACTACATTTTCGGACATTTTAGTGCGGTTAGGGAGTCTTCAAACCGAAAAAACCATGTCTCCTAAAAGGGCAAAAACGAATATTTACATTCAACCGGATATAGCTGAGTTTACAATGTTGTCGTTTGCCGAGCAAAGCGCAATTATTGTCCGAGGAGAACATGCTGGTAAAAAAGCATTTTCACAACTTGAAACTCTTGCTAAGCAACAAATACATAACGAAAAACCACATAAAAAAATCCCGGCTTCGTTTCAATTAGACAGGTTGTCATTTTCGCAAACACCTAACTATAAAAGCAACTATATTTTGGGTAAAATAAGATTAAAACCCAACACGCATTATCCGTTTAAAGAACTTCGGGAAGGGATGACAAACTTGGCAGCTACACAAAATTTCGAAGCGTTTAGATATACGCTTACCACAGAAAATGATGAAGAAGTTTTAGACGTCAAACTACTCGAAACACCACATACCACCTTGTTTCGAGCAGGGTTGCACTACAACGATTTAATGGGAGCTATGGTTCTTGTAAACCTTACCCAAAAACACGCACTACTTAAAAATGATGAACTTTCGTTTGATCTTGCCTTAGGAGCTAATTTAAGATATGCGATGACTTATTTTATAGATAAAGGGCAGTTTTGGAGTATTGGGCTTGCGGCAACATTAGATCAGTTTGAAACAGAGGCGTCTTTTGCTTTTGATGTAGACGACACGGCCAACATGTATGAATCATCAAGAACACGGGTTTTAACGCAAGAGCACACTTTTTTTGTGCAAACTATTTTTAGAGAAGAAGCCATATTAGGATTGGGAATTAAACACCAAAAAAACAGGCTTAGAACCAATTTATTCGATGTAGAAAACGGCACGTTTTTTTTCGTGGATGACGCCGATTATTACAGTGCAAAAGGATACCTAAAAGTAGACACAAGAGACGATGCATATTTTCCAAAAAAAGGAGGTTTTTTTGATGGGAATGTTGATTACGTTTTCAGTCAAAAATCTGCATCAGACTTTGGCGTATTCTCTCCATTTGTACTTGGAAAAGCGGCTATGGGTGCAACATTGCCACTTACTAAAAAGTGGACACTGTCGCTAAACACCACGGGCGGCTTTACCATTCAAAACCCAAACACACCAACCTTTGATTTCTTACTTGGTGGCTATGGAAACGCACCGCTTTTAAATTACCAGACCTTTGTAGGACTCCCCCAACAACACTCGGGTGCAGATAGTTTTGTAAAGGGTGAAATGATAGTTGATTATGAATTTATTCAAAATCATCATCTGGCATTAAAAATGCACGCAGGAGTTAGTAGCAACGATCTTTTTGCTAATGGAAATTGGGCATCAACGCCAAACTATTTTGGCACGGGATTGGCATATGGATTAAATACATTTGCTGGCCCTTTAGAGTGCATGGCTGCTTACAGCCCACAGTTTGACAAACTGTTGTATCATGTTAGTATTGGTTGGCGATTTTAACACCTTAGATAAATGCTTTTACGTACTTTTGCTCATATGACGTTTAATCGATGGCTTTGGATAGTGGTTATTGCGTTTTCGCAGCTTACATTTTCTCAAGGAACTCAAGATAACACAAGCCCTAAAAAGACAGGTTTACTTTTGGCTGATAACGATGCTTTTCAAGGCGGAGAGTGGTTTAAATTCCGTATTCACTACGGAATTTTTAATGCCAGTTATGCCACGATTCAAGTCGACGAGACAACTTGGGAAGGGAATCCCGTTTATCACGCTAAAGGAGTGGGCAGAACTACAGGCTTAGCACGCTGGTTTTTTAAAGTAGATGATTATTACGATTCGTATTTCACAAAAGACGCCGTTCGGCCTTTGTTTTTTATACGTAACATAAATGAAGGTGGCTACAAAAAACACGTTACCATTCGCTTTGACCAAGACAATAATAAAGCCTTTGTTGATGACAAGCTTAAAAATAAACAAGGTACTTTTGATACTGAACCCAACATCCAAGACCTAATTTCCTGTTTTTATTATTTGAGAAATAAATTTGATATCACCGAAATAAAAAAGGATGAGTTTGTTGTGGTCAACCTGTTTTTTGATGAATCGAACTACGCTTTTAAGTTCAAATTTTTAGGAACCGAAACCATCAAAACCAAATTTGGATACGTTAATTCCTTAAAATTCAGACCCTACGTGCAGTCAGGACGAGTGTTTCGCAGCAACGAAAGCATTACGCTATGGGTAAGTAAAGACAAAAACAGAATCCCCTTACGCTTACAGGCAACTTTGCGCGTTGGTAGCATCACCGCCGATTTAGATGAATTTAAAGGACTAAAAAATCCATTTGAAATTGTTGTCAAAAATTAGACTTTTTTTCGCACTCATTATTTTAGTACTATTTGCTGCTTGTAGCGGAACAAGCAAAGAGCCAGTTGAAATTGTACCCCCTAAAGAACCAGATGTTTTTGCCTTTGGTTACAAACTGAACGACTTTGAGGTGGTTCGGGATACCGTGCGTAAAGGCGACACGTTTGCCGATATATTTTTAGCCAACGGATTTACATATCCGCAGATATACGACATCAATAGAAAAACAAAAAAGAAGTTTAATTTCAGAAAAATACAACCCAAAAAGCCATATACTTTTTTGTTTGCCAAAGATTCCGTTGCTACTCCAGTAGCGTTTGTTTACCAGCCCTCTATGCTGGATTATGTAGTCGTAAATTTGAAAGATTCCATTTTTGCAGAGACACAAAAGAAGGAAGTGAAACTGCGCACATTTGAAGCGCAAGGCGTTATTACAAGTTCGCTTTCCGAAACTCTGGAAGCGCAACGTCTTAGCCCGTTGTTGGCCTATGACTTGTCCGATATCTATGCATGGAGTATTGATTTTTTCCGACTTGAAAAGGGGGATAGATTTAAAATTATATACACCCAAAAATATGTAGACGATTCCATTTATGTGGGACTTAACCGCATTCATGCCGCATACTTTGAGCATCGTAAAAATCCGTATTATGCTGTTGAGTTTGAGTCAGATCCTGTTCGTGGTATTACCGAATTTTTTGATGAAAATGGAAAGAACCTACGCCGTGCATTTTTACAATCACCCGTACAGTTTTCACGGATATCTTCACGTTACAATAAACGACGTCGAATTTCATATTACGGCCGTACCAAACCCCACTACGGAACCGATTTTGCCGCACCTGTAGGAACGCCTATACGTACTACAGCCAGCGGAACAGTAGTTGCCGCCAGTTACACCCGCGGCAACGGGAACTATGTAACCATAAGGCATAACGGTACCTATAAAACGCAGTATTTACACATGAAAAAGCGCACCGTGCGTAAAGGGCAATCCGTTAAGCAAGGCGATGTTATTGGAACAGTTGGTATGACAGGATATACTTCTGGGCCACACGTTTGTTATCGCTTTTGGAAAAACGGAAAACAAGTAGATCCGTTTCGCCAAAAATTACCTGAAGCAAAACCCATTGACTCAAAATTAAAAGAAGCCTACATGGATCATATGCAACCATTTAAAGAAGCATTAGATTGTATCGAATTTTACTAAACAATAAATCAACTCATGTCATTTCCAAAAATTAATCCAACAACAACAAATAGCTGGAAAAAGCTAACAAAACTTGCAGCCAACCGCAAAACCTTACAAACCTATTTTGCTGAAGACAAAGATAGAGCCAAGCAGTTTTCCATTGATTGGGACCAATTCTTTGTGGACTATTCTAAAAACCACCTGGACAACGACATCAAAGAAGCACTTGTGTCTTTGGCAAAAGAAGTAGGCCTTTTAGATGCACGGGCGGCGTATTTTGGCGGAGGTGCCATTAACCAAACGGAGGGGCGCGCGGTGTTGCATACGGCACTCAGAGCAAAAGCAGCCGCAGACATTCGTGTGGATGGTGAAAATGTAGTGCCAGAAGTATATAATGTACGCGAGCAAATACGAACGTTTAGCCAATCGGTTATTGACGGGAGCCGAAAAAGCAGCTCAGGACAGGCGTTTACAGCTGTGGTAAACATCGGAATTGGCGGATCAGACCTTGGCCCTGCCATGATTACGGAAGCCTTGGCATACTATAAAAACCACCTTGATGTGTATTTTATTTCCAACGTAGATGGCGATCATGTGATGGAAGTGTTGAAAAAAGTCAATCCAGCCACAACATTATTTGTAGTAGTATCTAAAACATTTACCACGCAAGAAACCCTATCGAATGCAACAACTGCCAAAAAATGGCTCGTTGAGGCATTGGGCGAAAGTGCCGTTGCAGACCACTTTGTAGCGGTATCGACAAACCTTCCTGCCATTGGTGCTTTTGGAATTCAGTCCGAAAATGTATTCCCAATGAACGATTGGGTAGGCGGACGTTTTTCGCTTTGGAGTGCTGTTGGCTTGTCCATCGCACTTGCAGTAGGACCAGACCACTTTGAAGCACTTTTAGAAGGAGCAAATGAAATGGACACCCATTTTGCTACGGCACCCATTGATGAAAACATCCCTGCAATCTTGGCATTACTTACCGTTTGGTACACAAGCTTTTTGGACGCACAGTCAGAGGCAGTGATTCCATACACGCAGTATTTGCATCGTTTGCCTGCCTATTTGCAGCAAGGAATTATGGAAAGCAACGGAAAGTCTGTTGACCGTAACGGTGAAGCGGTTTCATACCAAACAGGGAATATTGTATGGGGCGAGCCGGGTACCAACTCACAACATGCGTTCTTCCAATTGATGCATCAAGGAACCAAATTGATTCCCGCACACTTTATTGGATTTGTGGAATCGTTACACGGCAATCAAGACCACCACGACAAGCTAATGGCGAACTTTTTTGCGCAAACTGAAGCCCTAATGCAAGGAAAAACAGAAGCGCAAGTGCGTGAGGAGCTTGTGGCAAAAGGACTGTCTGGAGACGCCTTAGAAAAGTTGATGCCGTTTAAAATATTTTCAGGCGACAAACCAACCACGACGCTGTTAATTGAAAAGCTAACTCCTAAAACCCTTGGCGCACTTGTGGCCATGTATGAGCACAAGATTTTTGTGGAAGGTGTGGTGTGGAATATCTTTAGTTACGACCAGTGGGGCGTGGAGCTAGGCAAGCAA
>CATIMP010000067.1 GCA_949528465.1 Bacteroidota bacterium
ATATTCGCCACGCTATGCTCCTGCGGGTCTTACACCAGCGCCAAATGTACTTTTTGCTGGCTATCCCGAAGGGTCTGAATGGGAAATTAGAACGTATGTACATATCAACATTGGTAAATAATAAAAAACAAGACAATGAAAAATTTCAAGTTTAAATCACAACTACCTTTCGTTCTTGCAGGACTCCTTTCGGTTGTCATTGTAAGTTGCGAAAGAGAATTTTCAGACGAGATTGCCTTGGCAACATATCCAGATATTCCCGAAGTATTTACGGATGTTCCGGTATCACTAACAGACCAATTCTTTGTTTCTTATGATCCAGCCGATGGAGCCAACGTTAATGGTTTTGGCACAGACACAAAGGAAGCATATATGGGAACTACTTCAATTCGTATTGATGTCCCAGCTTCAAATGATCCACAAGGAAATTTTATTGGAGGTATTTTTCTCGATAGAGGAAACGGAAGAGATTTGACCAACTACGACGCCCTTACCTTTTGGGCCAAAGGGTCGGTTACTGCAGACATAGGTTTGTTTGGTTTTGGAACTGACTTTGAAGGCGACGCGCATGCAGTTGGACTGGAAAATGTAACGCTTTCTACAGATTGGAGAAAGTATACTATCCCTATTCCAGACGCTTCAAAATTGGTACAAGAAAAAGGAATGTTTTCTTTTTCAGCAGGAACAGGACGAACGGATAGACTCGGATTTACGTTTTGGATGGATGAAATCCGATTCGAAAACTCAGGTATTGTTGCGCAACCGTTGACTTCAATATTTGGAGGTGAAAACAGTACGCAAACTGCGTATACTGATGCTGTTATTACAACGACTGGAGTTACACAAACGGTTACTTTAGGAGACGGTTCGGTGGTTACGACTGCTATTGCTCCTGGGTATTTAGATTTTAAAACATCGGATCCATTTGTTGCTCAATTAAACGAGTCAGGTGAAATTACAGTTGTGGGAACTGGAGAGGCAACCATAACTGCATCACTTAATGGCGTTGACGCTGTTGGATCGTTGACCATTAATTCTTTAGGAAGATTTGATTTACCAGATGCGCCAACACATGCAGCAGCAGATGTTATTTCTATTTTTAGCGATGCATATGTAAACGTACCTATTGATTTCTATAATGGTTATTGGGAACCTTGGCAAACTACTACATCTGCTGATTTTGATGTAAATGGAGATAATATTCTTAGTTACGAGAACTTCAACTTTGTAGGGCATCAATTTGGTAGTCCAACGGTTGACGGCTCGCAAATGACACATTTTCATTTTGACGTATTTATCCCAGGAACATTACCTTCAGGTGCTAGATTAAAAGTAACCATCAAGGATTTTGGTGCTGATGGGGCAGACGGTAATGGAGATGATACTACGCAAGAATTTACATTGACAAGCGCTGACCTCACTGGAGATGCTTGGAGCAGTATTGATATTCCATTGTCATTATCGCCAAAATCAAAAATAGGACAACTTATCTATGAAAATGATGGAAGTGATGATGTCACGGCCTTATACATAGATAACGTTTATTTCTATAAACAGTAATCTAATTTATTAAATTAATTAGGGTAAACTTATATAAACTGCTATTCAAATATTTGAATAGCAGTTTATATCCAAAAAACCAGTGAAGGTTAACTTAATAATGTAAAAACCCACACTACATAATAATACAAACATGAACCTGTTTATACCTCGATTGCTGTTACTGTTGTTTTTAGTTGGTTGTGGAAAAGAGGACTTGCCGACTGTAGAACCTGTTGTTCCAGTAGAACCTGTTGTTCCAGAAGAACCAACGGTTACCAAATACGGTATGTCATTGGTTTGGGAAGATGAATTTGATTATAACGGAGCTGTAGATAGTGACAAGTGGCACCACCAAATTATTCCAATTATTGGAAATAGTTGGGCAAACGGCGAGGTACAACATTATACAAATCGAGAAGAAAATTCTTATGTAAGCGATGGAACGCTAAAGATTGTTGCCAAAAAAGAACAATACAATTATAATGGAAATACCAAGAGTTATACATCTGCTCGTTTAAATACGAAATATGCATTTCAGTATGGCCGCATTGACATTAGCGCTAAACTACCCGCCGAACAAGGTACTTGGCCGGCTTTTTGGACGCTGGGCGCTAACATTGATGAGCGTGGAAACTACCACGGCAACACCTATGGAAGTGTGGGCTGGCCTGATTGCGGCGAAATAGATATTATGGAGCAAAACGGCTGGGATAAAGACAATCTTATTGGGCATTTACATTGGGGTGATACTCAAACAAAAGCATATAACAATCAGGGCGGAACCAAACGCGTTCAAAATGCGGCAACAGAATTCAATCTGTACTCTCTAGTTTGGACAAAAGACGAAATTAGAATTCTCTTTAACAACGAGGTGTTTTTTATTAAAGCTGTTGATAATAGTATGCCTTATCGTTTCCCGCATTATGTGTTATTTAACATAGCAATGGGAGGTGCTCTTGGCGGTACAATTCCCGCGAATTTCACCACGGCTACCATGGAAGTGGATTACATTAAAATATACCAATAAGTAAAGATTCAAAATGATTGATATTTTAATCAAATTGAACTAAAATTAAATTATTATTTCAAAAAATAA
>CATIMP010000068.1 GCA_949528465.1 Bacteroidota bacterium
AAGATAAGCTGCCGCCGCATTCGAAGTAGTAATCAAGCCATCGGCTTTGGAGATTAACCATCGAGTGATCCAAGTGGGATGGCGCTGCGCAGTGGCGGTGAAAACGATTTGTATCTTTGCACCAAAGAGATATTTTAGAGCGACTGCTTGGAGCATTTCATTATTACGACGAGCGTGGAAGACGCGGTTCCTGCCATTAGGAAGGGGAGTACGTAGCTTTCGAGCGCACTCAACAAATGAAGTTGTTGGTGTGCCGTGTGGGAGGTTGTGATTACCGAGTACACTCAACGAAAGTAATTTTTGCTGAAACGGTAATACTTGTAGCATTGTCGAGGTCACTCCCGAAAAACGCGCATTCGAATTTCCCAAGACAACTTCTCCAATTTCGGGTTCGGGTGGAGTAGGAGTCGTCATAAGGGCTTACTTTTATTTTTGAATACCGTAATCGGTACGTTTTATTTTTTCGCTTACTGTATGCTCACGGATCTGTTTGTTTAAGGCAAGATCCGCTTCATTGCAATAACCTCGTTCATGTTCAAGGTGGAGACAGACCGCACGATAACGGATTTGTTTTGCTCGTAGTTTCGAGTTCTTTAAGCGAAACCCAAATTCTACATCTTCTCCGCCATAACGCATCCGCTCGTCAAATCCGTTAACTCTAATGGCATCGGATTTGAAGCAGGAAGCATTGTGTCCGTTCCAAGTGCGTTTGGTTGGGGTAGTTGCGTTACACAGGGCACGCAGTACTTTGTTTTGAGTTAATTTTAGTAACTTGTGGTTTTTAGGGACTCCGTTTGCTATTAGCCACGCGGGGGAAAAGCATTCCTGACTCTGGATGATTTCGGGGGTTATTTTGTGACTGGTTTCCATCGGTAGCTTAAAATAACCGCCCGAAAGGTAGTAGCCTTTCTCGGCATGTGCTTTATGCACCGCTACAAAGTCACTTCGGGGAACACAGTCGCCATCCGATAGGATGAGGTAATCTTCCTTCGCCGCTTTGATCGCTTTGTTCAGGATGGTGCATTTTTGAAAGCCAACATCGGTATGCCAGACGTGCTGAATCGTTAGATCGGTCGTTTTTTTGAATTGCTCAATGAGCTGGCGGGTTGCTTCGCCAGAACCATCATCCGCAATGATGATTTCGAAGTCTTTGTCCGTTTGATTGCAGTAACCGTGTAGGGTCAGGGCCAACCATTCTGGGGCGTTATAGGTGCTTATAATTACGCTTGTTGACATCGTTTAAAACTCGCGGCGAAGTTTAGAAAAAACCGTGACGCTCCACGAGAGAATCAACGTTTACATCCTTACAGACATCGGTGAGGATTCCCTTTTCTGAAGTTAAACGATCGATCGCTAATTTGATAACTTGAGTCTCATGGTTTCTTGGTATGGCAAGTATGCCATCAGAGTCAGCAAATATTAGATCGCTAGGCATCACAGCAATTCCGTCTATGACAATTTTTTTATTTATGGATTCAACTGCGCCTTTGCCTTTAATATCAACACAATAATTGCCTTTAGAGAAAACTGGAAATTGTAAATGAGATGTTTCTTTACTGTCGCGCGTAACGCCAGAGATGATCGCCCCGATGGCACCTGAACGTATAGCTAAGCTAGTGTTAAGTTCGCCAAAATAAGCAAGCTCAGGAAGGTCGTTTTTTACAACTAAAACATCATTGCTAACTACTGACTTATAATGATTTAAAGCATCGTAAATAGAGTTTGTATCATCATTAGTATTTGCCTCGCGAATGTGTAGTGTCCTCGCTCTACCAAATAGTTTTGCGCCAGAAAAGTTAGCGTTGTATTCAGGGGGTAATACTTGCCTTAAGTTTAATTTATCAAATATATCCGATAAGATTGGTGAAGTAAGATATTTACCAATTAACCTTAGCTTTTTCTCTTCCTCTGCTAAATATCCGTTGGCAACAAGAGTAGCTAACTCAAGGTCTTTTTCGGTATTTATGTCAATCGCTTCAACGGGTTCAGCAAAGAGCATAAGAGGTGAGTTACCAATACGTCTTTTTGTTTTGTGTGCAGTGTCGCTTTTAACTGCATAAAACGACATGGCTTCGGAGTGTGTCTCGGGAAGGTTAACGCTGTTGGGAATTGAGTCTGTGCAATAGGCAGGTTCTCCGTTTGACCATGGATACATTTTTTCTGACTTACCCAATACGACAGAATCATATTCGTGTGAAGAGCTTAGGAGTTTGATCGCATTTTCAATTGTTGAATCGTAAACGAATGGTGATGTGCACAGGTGTTGTATGTATATGTCAGCTTCTACCTGATTTATTTCGTTATAAAATAGCGTATTCCCATCGGTCTTATTAGTAGATAGTGTCTTGGATCTTTTAAGTGGAATTGCACCTATTTGTGCGCCTAATTCCAAAATATTATCACAGTCGGAGTCTATGTACACCTCGTCTATACTTTTACATTTAAGTAGCTTTCGAAGAGTGAATATAAATAAGGGTTCTCCATTAAAAATCCTTAGATTTTTATTTGTTATTCTTTCGCTATTTCCTTTTGCGGGAACAAATGCAACTGTTTTCATAATTGATCTGTAGTTATAGTTCTTATGTTGTTTAGGGTAGAGAATGGAAGCCAATGAACGTCTTTTGGATTTGTCTTATCGTAGACAAAATAACATGAATCGGAACCCATGAATGTGTGGGCAATGTATAGGCTTGTTGACATGCTGCTGTACACTCTTTTGAAGCAATTACTTAGGATCATATCTTCAAGAATTTCTCCGGATTCTAAGAAAGTAAACTCGTCCTTGAATGCATCGTAAGACCGCTTATCTGCCGGATGTTTTTTAAAGATAATGGGCGCTTTCTCTCTTTGATTTATTTTATTGAGCAGGTCATTATGTAAGCCGAACTCACCGCCTATGAGTAATACGCCTCTATCGTAAGCGTGATAGTCAATGAGGGGCTCTAGAGGGATAACTTCTATTATTTTTTTGAATCTAAAGTGAATACTTTGAAGGTTCTCAAAGTTAAGTATTTTTATTTTGATATTTTTGTTTAACGACTTGGAATTTTTAACGTTTTTTTGAAAATTATGGGAAGCGGAGTGGAATGAAATTCCATCGGGAATTATGTTGGCATATGTGACTTTGCTTACGTCGCAGATTTCTCGAACTTTTCGTAGAGTTGATTTCCTGAAAAAGCGATCTGAATAAATGTGAATATTATCGGATTTTGATGAATTACTTCTTACGATGCTATTTGAAGAAAAGCTTACATTTTCTAAATTATAATGCTTAATTGAACTTAACAGTCTATTAACATTTTCTATTTTAAGCATATAATCTTCCTTCCTTAAACCTTTGCTTTGGATTATTTGTAAACAAAAAAATAGATGAAATTCTGTATGAATTAAGAAGATGTGGATGTTTGATCTTTTTTTATTTAGGAAGTAATTATTTTCATTTCTATGGGGTAATATTTCCTTGGATTCTGACGAAGCAAACGCGCGTACTTTTCTTAGTGCGAGGGTGCTCTGAGCGATGGATCTGCGCCAGTAAAAGCGTAAGGGATCCTTTGCTTTGGGTTTATCTTTGTGGTGAATATGAGTTTGAGTTTCTAGGGGGCATTCGATGCCGTACAGGTGACAGCAGTCGAGTTGAATAGCTGCGGCAGGTTCAATTTGCCCGTGTTTCCAGTTATAGGTAGTTGTAATGAGTGCATCTGCAAGGCTGGCTCCCTGTGTGCGTAGTTTTTCTAATAGAATTTCGGCACCGCTTGGAAAAAGGACGTAGGCTGCGGCGCCTGATTTATCTTGAATGAGTTTGGAGATTTTAAAGACATCAGTGAGTG
>CATIMP010000069.1 GCA_949528465.1 Bacteroidota bacterium
GAGGCGTCTAAGTGATCAGATTGATAGGATTGCGTAAACGCTTGTTTTGATTCGCTCCAGGCGTTTTCCATTATATCGTCATAGATTTCATCTCGGAGTGCTTCCCATTTTTCTACCGACTTTTCTTCATTTATAAGCGCAGCAATTTTTATAGCCCGATCTACAGCTACCCAGCAAAGCAATTTGGAAAAGGTAAAGTGCCTGTCCTCATGTCTAAATTCCCAAATCCCCTTATCGGCAAGTTTCCAATTGTGCTTAACCAACCAGACAATAGACTTAACAATAGACCAAAGCTCTTCGTATTCATCATTTTTGTCTGTGAATTGCTCCATTTGGTAATGAATCACATCCATCAAAATACCATAAATATCATTTTGCTTTTGCACATAGGCGGCATTACCAACACGTACGGGTTTTGATCCCTTATATCCAGCTAAGTGGTCTAGCGTTTCTTCTGTAAGTGTTTTTTCGCCACTAATGCCATACATAATTTGAAGCTTTTCATTTTTGTCTGGAATAAGGTCAATAATGTAGCGGATAAAGTTTTTGACGATTTGTACATGCCCCAGTTTGGCGATGACTTTTATGACCATAGAGGCATCTCTAATCCAACAAAAGCGGTAATCCCAATTGCGCACTTCGCCAATGGTTTCGGGCAGTGAGGTGGTGGCTGCCGCCAATACGGCTCCCGTCTTTTCAAAAGTCAGTAGCTTTAGCGTCATGGCACTTCTTAAAATATGGTCGTTGTACGCATCAAAAGAAGGCGTTTTGTCGCACCAGTTTAGCCAATACACTTTTGTTTTTTTAAACGCTAAAAGTGAGTTTTCAAGCGTTGGAGCGTTAAGTTTTTCGTTGTAGGAAATGGTGATAAAATGCTCGCCTGTGATTTTTATTTCAGCACCTGCCAATACGGTATCTAAGTTTAGGTTACTATACAAAAACAAGGTATCGTAATTGACGTCATCAACAACACTTACAATAAAATTTTTCTTTACATAGCTTTTGGTTTCACCCATAGCGTATTCAAGTTTTGGATGATACTTGATACGACAAGTTGGCGTTCCTTTAATATGTCTAAAAACACGCGTAAGTTCGGGCGGCGCATGATATGTCCCATTATCTTTTTGGAAACGCGGCATAAAATCAAGTATTTCAAAGGCGTTTTCGTCGCTTTCAAAGCGCGTACATAGAATAGCCGTGTTCTTTATGTAGTGTTGTTTGATGCTGTAGGTGTCGTCGCAATCAATTTTACAGTTTCCACCGATGTTTTCATCGATAATTTTACCAAAAACAGAGGGAGAATCAAATTGTGGTAAACAACACCAATCAATTGAGGAATCTTCATTTATAAGGGCAGCAGATTTACAATTTCCAATTATTCCGTAATTTAGACTTCCAGAAGGTGTAGTATTATCATTTTTTGACATACATTGTAGTACAAAAGGTTGTTAAAATTTTTTTCTATGGCTAAGAATATTATTGTCTCAAATCGCTTACCCATCCGAATCTCGAAGGTAGGAAATTCTTATAAATTTTCACCTACCAGCGGAGGATTAGCTACAGGAATGAAAACGGTTCACGAACACGACAACGCATTGTGGATAGGATGGCCCGGAATTGGAAGAGATGAAATAGCAGACGACGCGTGGGCGCCCCTCAAAAATGGACTAATTGATAAAAATTTTGCGCCCGTATCGTTAACCAAAGATGAGGTTGATGATTTTTATTATGGTTTAGCCAATAAATGTCTTTGGCCGTTGTTTCACTACTTTATAGAATTCTCCATTTTTAACGAAGAACATTGGGAAACCTATGTTGAGGTAAATAAAAAGTTTAGTGAACGCGTACTTGAAAATATTGAGTCAGGTGACACGGTTTGGATTCATGATTATCAGTTGTTATTGTGTCCAAAAATGATAAAAGATGTACGCCCCGATGTAAACATTGGATTTTTCTTGCATATACCATTTCCTTCTTTTGAGATTTTTAGAATATTTCCTTGGCGCGAAGCGCTATTGGAAGGCATGTTGGGTGCAGATTTGATAGGTTTTCACACCTACGACTACGAACGCCATTTTTTGAGTTCTGTCAAACGTATTTTGCGTAAAAATGTGCAATTCAATAGAGTGATGGTTGGCAGTCGGGAAGTGGTTGTAAATACGTTTCCAATGGGAATCGATTACGACAAATTCAATGACATAGCCCAAACGCATTTGGCACAAAAGCAAACCGAAAAGACTGAGCTAAAAATTCAGTTAGACGCACATATAAAAGGCACCGGTGACAGTAAACTTATCTTGTCAATTGACCGGTTAGACTACACCAAAGGCGTAGTAAATCGCATCAAGGCATTTGACTTGTTTCTGACTAAGTACCCCGAGTATTTAGAAAAAGTACGCCTTATAATGCTTACGGTTCCTTCCCGCGCCGATGTTCCTGAATACAAACGATTAAAGAAAGAAACTGACGAGGTTGTTGGACGTATCAATGGGAAGTACGCCACGGTAAACTGGACGCCTATTTGGTACTATTACCGCGCGATGGATTTTGACGACCTCATTGATCTTTACATGACTTCTGATATTGCCATGATTACGCCTGTCCGCGATGGAATGAATTTAGTTGCCAAGGAATTTATAGCAACGCGCTTAGAGGGAGATGGCGTCCTTATTTTAAGCGAAATGGCGGGTGCATCAAAAGAATTACACGAAGCCGTTTTGGTAAATCCTTTTGATCGAAATGCTATGGCCGATGCCATACAAAAAGCCATTGTGATGCCTGTTGAAGAACAAAAAAAACGCAATAGCAGCATGCAAAAAAGACTTAGTAGGTATACGGTTAATTATTGGGCAAAAGAATTTATGGAGGCCTTAACGTTAAAAGCTACACCAAAAGAAGAAACAGGAGTTGTGAAAATGAGTGATCAAATCGTTACAACAGTAGCAGCATCGTTTCAAAAGGCAGCTAAGAAAATGCTGTTGTTAGACTATGACGGGACGTTAGTTGGCTTTCATGAAAACCCTGAATTAGCAGTCCCAGATGAAGCACTTTTAAAGACGATAGAGCAATTAACGTTACTACCCAACACGGATGTTGCTATTGTAAGTGGTCGTGATAATGTGTTTTTAGAAAAATGGTTTGGAAACCTCGGACTTACCTTAGTTGCAGAACACGGATACTTTGTCAAAGAGCACAAGCAAGATTGGGCTATGAAAGGAGACGCCAATAACCAATGGAAAAAAGATGTAATGCCCATTATGGAGGCCTTTACCGACCGAACGCCAGGAACATTTATTGAAGAAAAAACCAAAAGCTTGGTATGGCACTACAGAAAAACAGACCCAGAACTCGCCGCAGGCAGAGCCGTCGAATTAAAAACAGTATTAAGTAGCCTTATTTCAGACAATCTTAGCGTTATGGATATGGACAAAGCTCTAGAAGTGGTAAACCATCAAATAAGTAAAGGGACAGCGGTTTCGGAATTGGTTTCCAACAAAAAGTATGATTTTATTTTGTGCTTGGGAGATGATGTAACCGATGAAAACATGTTTACGAGTTTGCCGAATCACGCCATAACCGTTAAAGTGGGCAAAAAAAACACCGCTGCGAAGTACTTCATCGAAGACATCGCACACGTTAAAATGTTATTAGCAACTCTAGCTAAAGACAATGAATGAAGACAAAGCTTTGCTGGAGGCATTGCAAAACAGCTACAATGACATTGTAGCTGCACCAGAAGAAATGTCATATCAACAAATACGTACCCGTAGTGCCAAACAAATACAAAAGGCATTTTCTACGATTGATGTTGAAATTAAAGGCTCTGAAAACCTACCAACCGAGCAAGGGGTTATTTTTATTTACAACCACCTTCTAAACCATCCTTTTTTTACTGTAGCTAAAGATTTTCAGATTACGTTAGACAGCCATTTTATTAGTAGCGTACTTTTGGAAAAATATTATAATAACCCTGGAACAAGGGTTGTTCGTCATGCATTACCGGAAGAAGAAAATCACAAAAACTACTACGATAAGTTTCAATATATTCGTGTATATGCTAAAAACTTCACCCCCAAAGAGCTTGCAAAAAAGGAAATAAAAAACGTAAATAAGCAATTTTATAATCAAGCTGCAGTAGCCTTAGAAAACAACATTAGCTTGGTGTTTAGCCCAGAAGGTTCTTCCTACAATACAGATGAATCGCCAGGAGATTTTCTAAAGGGGATATTTAAATTCGCAAGCAACCAAAAGCAACAGCCACTAATCGTTCCTATCGTAATTGCTAATTTTGATAAACTGCCATCAGAAGCGCCGTTTAAGTGCCAAATCATGCCACCATTCCGCATGTCTGATTTTGGAGTAAATAGCTCCGATAGTGGTGCCCTTAGCGGCGCAGTACAAACCATAAACAAGCAGTATAAAAAGTGGGTAAAAGAGTTGTCCAAAGAAGACAAAAATTTTGCTAGCGAAATAGCAGTACTTAAAAACCGCATAGCTTATAAAAAAAACAAAGAAGACCTTTTTGTTTTTTATGGCAGTTCGACAATACGATTATGGAAAAACCTTAACATTGACTTCCCAAATTTAAATACACTCAATCTAGGATTTGGAGGCGCCTTTATTCATTCGCTAAGCGATTATTTTGAAGAACTGTTCCACGACCTAAATCCAAAAGCTATTGTGCTTTATCTTGGCGGGAATGATTTGACTTTAGGATACAGCGCCAAAAAAATAGCAGAAGAAATTGTGCTCTTTTTAGACAAAATACACAAGAAGTTTCCTGATGCAAAAATCTATAATATTGCTATCAAACCATCATTGGAACGGGAAAATGAATTGACAAAAATTAAAGAAATCAATACCCGCTTAGCAACACTATCGGAAACAATTCCCTATTTATTTCAGATTGATTTTTATCAAAAAATGATCCGTGACAGTAGCATCAGAAAAGAACTTTTTCTACAAGATGGACTTCATCTAAACCCAGCCGGATACAACGTACTCAAAGGAGCTATTGATGAAAAGTTATATCAACTTGCCTAAGCCGCGCTATTTTGTCTCTTGATTAGATTAAGTGCCGAGCCCGCTTTAAACCATTCAATTTGCGCCTCATTATAGGTATGATTTGCAGAAATTTTATCTGATGATCCGTCCGCATGAAGCACCTCAATAGTAAGTGGCTTTCCTGCTGCAAAACCTTTAAGGTCCACAAAGTTAAATGTATCGTCTTCTAGGATTAAATCGTAGTCAGCTTCGTTGGCAAATGTGATGCCTAACATCCCTTGTTTTTTCAGGTTTGTTTCGTGAATACGCGCAAACGATTTTACCAAAACCACTTTTACGCCCAAGTGGCGTGGTTCCATGGCAGCGTGTTCGCGCGATGAGCCTTCGCCGTAGTTGTGATCTCCTACAACAACGGTTTCAATTCCGGCAGCTTTGTAAGCACGCTGTACGTCTGGCACACCGCCATACTCACCTGTAAGTTGATTTTTAACAAAGTTTGTTTGTTGATTAAATGCATTTACGGCACCAATTAAACAGTTGTTGGAGATATTGTCCAAATGGCCTCTGTAGCGCAACCAAGGGCCAGCCATAGAAATATGATCCGTAGTACATTTGCCGTGTGCTTTAATAAGCAATTTTGCTCCGGTTAAGTTTTCGCCGTCCCAAGGAGCAAAAGGCGTTAGCAGTTCCAATCGTTCAGAGTCACTGTTTACCACAACATTTACGCCAGATCCATCTTCTTCAGGTGCCAAATAGCCGTTGTCTTCTACGTCAAAACCACTTGGTGGAAGTTCCAATCCAGTTGGTGCTTCTAAGCGTACTTCTTCTCCGTCTTGATTTACCAGCGTGTCTGTAATGGGATTAAAATCCAAACGTCCCGAAATGGCTACTGCAGCTACCATTTCTGGCGATGCTACAAAGGCATGCGTATTTGGATTGCCATCTGCACGTTTTGAAAAGTTTCGGTTAAACGAGTGTATAATCGAGTTTTTTTCTTGTTTGTCAGCCCCTTCACGTGCCCATTGCCCAATACATGGGCCACAAGCATTTGTAAAGATTTTGGCGTCCAAATCTTCAAAAATATCAAGCAATCCGTCACGTTCTGCGGTGTAACGCACTTGCTCAGAACCTGGATTAATACCAAATGCTGCTTTGGTTACTAATTTTTTGTCCACCGCTTGTTTGGCAATAGATGCCGCTCGCGATAAATCTTCGTAAGATGAATTGGTACACGAACCAATCAATCCCCATTCTACATCAATAGGCCATTCGTTTTTTGCTGCTTTCTCGCTCATTTCAGCAACAGGCGTTGCCAAGTCGGGCGTAAAAGGACCGTTTATGTGAGGAGAAAGTGTACTCAAATCGATTTCAATCACTTGATCAAAATAGGCTTCAGGATTTTGATACACCTCTGGGTCAGCAGTTAGGTGTTCTTTTACTTCGTTAGCAGCATCGGCAACATCATCTCTGTCTGTGGCACGTAAGTAACGCTCCATAGAAGCATCGTAGCCAAAGGTTGAGGTAGTAGCACCTACTTCTGCGCCCATATTACAAATCGTTCCTTTTCCTGTACATGACATGGATTCTGCGCCTTCGCCAAAATATTCAATGATAGCACCTGTACCGCCTTTTACCGTAAGTATTCCAGCAACTTTTAAGATAACATCTTTAGGAGCTGTCCAGCCATTGAGTTTGCCTGTAAGCTTTACGCCAATTAGTTTAGGAAATTTCAATTCCCATGGCATATCTGCCATAACATCAACGGCATCTGCACCGCCAACGCCAATAGCAAGCATACCCAAACCGCCAGCATTCACGGTGTGTGAATCTGTTCCAATCATCATGCCGCCGGGGAATGCGTAGTTTTCCAATACCACTTGGTGGATAATTCCCGCTCCAGGCTTCCAAAAACCAATGCCGTATTTGTTGGATACCGATTGTAGAAAATTGAATACTTCTGCAGAAGAATTGTTGGCAGATTTTAGGTCAGCAGAAGCCCCTTCTTTAGCTTGAATAAGGTGGTCGCAATGTACTGTTGTAGGCACTGCAACTTTTGCTTTTCCAGCTTGCATAAACTGCAATAGCGCCATTTGCGCCGTAGCGTCTTGACAAGCAATGCGGTCTGGAGCAAAGTCAACATAGTCAGCACCGCGTGCGTAGGTGCCGGTTGCCGTTCCGTCCCAAAGGTGCGAATACAAAATTTTCTCTGCTGCGGTCAACGGTTTTCCAACCAGATTTCGCGCTGCCTCTACGCGCTCAGCTAAGCGTGCGTAAGAAGCTTTTATCATTGCTATATCAAATGCCATTTTGATTTTGGTTTTAAGTAGCTGTAAAAATATGAAATAGCGTGGTTTTTTTTATCAAGAGGAACAGATTTAGTTTATTTCCAAATAGACCTAACAAATAGGTAAAATAAAACGTTTATAAAATTTACATGAAAACAATACATTTGCTGCATGAAAACAGCAGTCATTGTAAGCGGTTACTTTAATCCTATTCACAAAGGGCATTTAGAATATTTCCACAATGCAAAATCGCATGCAGATGCGTTGTTTGTTATTGTAAATTCAGATCATCAGCGTGCGTTAAAAGGTTCAAAAGAATTTCAAGATGAGGAAGAACGTGTAATTATTGTTTCAAACTTTAGCGTAGTTGACAAGGTGTTTCTTTCCATAGACAAAGACCGAACAGTTTGTGAAACCATTGCATATATTCACAAGGAATTTGGCCATGAATACGAGTTGGCATTTGCCAACGGCGGTGATCAAAACAACGATACGATTCCCGAAAAACCAGTATGTGAACGCTTGGGAGTTGCCTTAATAGACGGTCTTGGCGATAAGATTCAGTCTTCTTCTTGGTTATTGAAAAAATAAGCAGTTTTGTGTTCATTTGTGTTTAACCAAAAAACATTTGTTTCATACGTATCCATTCTAATCACATAATTTTGAATTCTATATTTAAGATTATGCTGCAAAAAATATTATTCCGTAATTCTTATTGAAATATTATTGGATTACAATAAAACAACGGATCAAATACTTCTTTCGCAGGAAGTAGAAAGCCGATTATTTACTTTTTCACGACCTTATATATCAGCGATTTATTGTTTGATATTTCTGTTGCTTTCATAATATATGTTGCCCTTGCTAAATGCGTCATATCTACAGCATTTCCTGTTTGCTGCATCACTTTGTTCCCAAGAATGTCAAACACTTCAATAGCGTAATCTTTACCTCCCTCAACATACACTACAGAAGTCGTAGGGTTTGGATATATCGTAATTGTGTTAGAAATATCGTCTATAGACAATAACGGAGAAGTAGCTCTTTGATAAGAAAACCCTCCAAGACTTCCACCTTGTGACCAACTTAAAAATTTTATGTCATAAAACGTATCATCTGAAGTGTCTGAAGTGCCATTAGTTAACTTTAACACTAAGTCAGTATTTAATGGCGGTCTGTTTTTGGTATCCCCATTAAAATCTCTAAAGCTATCAAAATTTAGCGCTACGCCATTTTGTATTTGTTCCGTTGTGCCAATTGCCCATTCTGTATGTGTTGGACTCGTACCTGGGGTATAACTGCTCTCATTTTGAGCATTATACAATGCGCCTCCGCTTCCACGAGTTAGCCAAACAGTACTAGTAATTCTATCCTGATTTTGTTCAAGTGTTGCATCTGTATTATTGTTTTTTGTGAACGTGATTTGACCTATTCCAAGCATAGGCACAAACAAGATAAGCAGTAATTTTTTCATTTGTTATAATTAGAATAAAGGTACAAAGGAAATGCCAAAGAAAAACCAACTAAAAACAAGGTGGCAAAGTATAGTAAGAACTGTTTTAGTTTAATGCTTTTTGTTATCAGTTTATAGGTAAGAAACACCAAAAAGGTGGTAGCTGCAACGGTTAGGTCGGCATTTAAAATTTTCATGGCATAATTCAGATTGATTTGCTCAAAAAATAGTGCCGTAGACCATTCCCAATTATTTTCTTCAATGAATTTATAGATGTTGTAATACGGAAGTACGATACCCAAAACACAAAGAATAGCAAGTAATTTTTTCATTCTAAAATCTAACTTCCTCTCCCTACTTTTCTAACTCCAGAAGATTTAGGCGTATGGTTTTTAGTTCCCGACTTTTGTTTACCCCCTTTTTTATTAGGGGTATTTTTATTTAAACTGTTACCAAAGAATTTACTAGACATAATTACTAAAATTTTATTTCCACTAATGTACGCAATTCATCAACCATACAAAAAACTCTCACAATTGAAGGTTATGTTGTGGAGGCTAAGGGACTGAAGTCGAACTATTTTAGAAAAGATTTGGTTGAAATTATCTCATAAGCATTTTGATATATTAGGATTTTATTAGTTACCCCACTTATTTTTTCGTTTTGAATATTCAAACGAAACATCACCAGCAGTGTTGTGCCAAATTATAGCTTTTTGATTCGCACTTTTTATATGATTTAAGGCTTCAAGCCTTGGTTTTCCAAAAGGATCAAAGAAACCTGATTGTTGTTTCCCAGTGCTGTCTAATTTACCACCAGTCCATTGTTCAAGATAACCACAATTGTGCCAGCCTAACATAAATGGAAGATTCATTATTCCCTTAAGATATGTAGTATATTCTTCTCCCACAGCTGCATGA
>CATIMP010000070.1 GCA_949528465.1 Bacteroidota bacterium
CAAGTTCACATCGTCTAATAGACAAGCGGGTGTGGTGAAATTGGTAGACACGCTAGACTTAGGATCTAGTGCTTCACGGCGTGGGGGTTCGAGTCCCTTCACCCGCACAAAACCTCAACGAATGTTGGGGTTTTTTTTATGGTATGATTTATCCAAACAACTCTGCATAATATGCCCCTCGATTTTCTTTATCCATGCCAGCGGTAGCGTCCATAAAACGGTTTCGGTCCGCTCGAGTTTGAAACACCCAAATGCAAAAAGAATCTTTGCTATGATAAATGGCTTTGAGCTCGTCATCAATGGCACAAATTTCTTGGGGGATTGCAGTAGGAATACATATCATAATGTTTGATTTAGCAGTGATAATGTCTTTTGGGTAGCCCCTTGGTTTTGGCGTACAAATACTGCGTTTTCTTTCCCTTTTTCAGTTCGCAACGCATCGTTTTGCATGAGTTCTGTTAGCTGTTTTTTGCAGTCATCTGCAGCTGAAATGGATATAACACCGCCCAATTTAATAAGCGCTTTTGCCTCTGGAAACTTCTGATAATTTTTTCCAATGACAATCGGAATTCCTTCGGAGGCAGGTTCCAAAATATTGTGTAATCCCGATGTACCCATACCGCCGCCCACATAGGCAATACTGCCATAGGCATAACAGCGGCTCAGTATTCCCACGGTATCTAAAACCAACACTTGACAGTCTTGTCTTTCGGATTCGTTGGTTTGAGTATAGCGTAAACTTCCTTGGGGGAGTTTTGGCATGAGAACCTTAATTTTTTCTTCGTTTATTTCGTGTGGAGCAATCAGCCAGCACCAGTCGTTAGGAGTTTGTTCGATAGCGTCAAATAGTACGGCTTCGTCCTCGGGCCACGTGCTTCCTGCCACTATACATTTCCGATTTCCGACAAACGTTTCCATAAAAGGCAGTGGAGTTTTCGTAGCACCAACCCGATCGTAACGCGTATCCCCCGAAATACTTACTTGAGATATCCCAATTTGATGAAGCAACCTTAGCGATTGTTCGTTTTGCACAAACAAATGTTTAAACTCTTTAAGTAATTTGCGATAGCTGTTGCCCCACGGTTTAAAAAATGCCTGCTGGGCACGAAATTGCCCTGCAATCAGGTAAAGTGGTACATTTACGTTGTGCAATTCGGCTATCATATTGGGCCAAAACTCATATTTTACAAACAGCGCCATTTTGGGGTTTACACGGGAAATAAATCGTCGTACTTCTTTTTTGGTATCCCATGGCAGATAAGTAGTTAAGTCAGCAACCCCATGGGCGTTGCGCACCTCATATCCCGAAGGCGAAAAAAACGTAACCAAATAAAAGTAGTCGGGATTGGTGGCTTTTAGTCCTTGGAGTACGGGCAGCCCTTGTTCATATTCCCCCAACGAAGCACAGTGCATCCAAACCACTTTTGCGTCTTTTGGGATGCTATCGAGGCGTTTCCACACTTCTTTCCTGCCTTGCACAAAGGCCTTGGCTTTTGCACTTCGCGTTACAAGTGGTACCACACACCTGGCAGCTAATATTGCCAATGAGTAAAAAAATCGCATGCCTCAA
>CATIMP010000071.1 GCA_949528465.1 Bacteroidota bacterium
AAAACGCGGCGCGGTAATAGTTCAATTTACTACTGTGAGGTGCGAGTTCATAGGCCTTTTCAAAACTTGCATCCGCCTCACTGATCGCTCCGCGCATCGCTTGCGCAATTGCCAGATTTGCCCAACCATTCCAATTACGAGGATTAATTAAAAGTGCATTTTCAGAAACAGTCGTACATTTTTTGGAAAAATCCTGATACTCATTCGGTTTCGTGAAATATTTTAGGGTGTAAGCTGATCCCAGAGCTAACCACGCCGCTTCGTTTTTAGAGTAAAGTTCTATCGCAGTATTAAGATCCTCAATAATCGTATCGATCTCACTATAACTTAAATCGCTTTCGGAGTCTTGCGAAAGAAAGGTATCGATTTGTTCCCGGGCCAGCGTGGTCAATTCAAGAGAACGAACAATCGGCAAGAGAAATCCGTTCAAAATCGCCACCACAAAAACCGTAGATACAAGAACGGCAAATTTTAGAGCTAGGGACTTCTTAATTACCCAGTCGCGCACATTTGAGGCCTTGATGAGAACCGACAGGAAAATTGCCACATAAAGAAGCAGTAGCGGAGTATTCCATAAACTAGCTAAGAAAAAAGATTGGAAAAAACAAATGACTCCCCCCAAGGCGATTGAGAGGAAAAAACGCTGAATTGGCATTACCTTTTTCTCGAGAGCTTTCAAGTACACCCTGTGAAAATCATTATACCATACATTCAAGGCTCTCCTAAAAAGTGTGTACATGGGGATTGCGAACAGTACAAAACCGATCAAACCGTATTCAGTTAGGAGTAAAACAAAATCGCTACTAGTGCTATCTGGAATCAGCGGAATAGGACTTGCATTCACCAGCTCAAAAAATTGGGCAAAGGACCCGCCACCGATACCGATGATGGGCGAACTGAGAAACAATTTTAAAGCCACCGGCCAGATAAACAAACGATATCCTTCTCCGTAAACATTGAGTGCTTTTTCGTACCCACGATTGATTCCATCATAAGCGAACACCAATAAAAAAACTAATCCTAACAACCCTAATATAAGACTTAATGAAAGCTTAATGCGATTTGCAGTTTTCTTGTAAGAGAAAAATACTGCTAATAGGCACGCAATGATCCCAACTACAACTGCCCAAAGGGTTTGAGTCACAATAATGCCCAAGACTAGGGCAAGAAATATGTAAAAAGATAGAACTCTTATAATTATAGGTAAACGCGGAACTGCGCATGCAATGAATGCCCACGGCATTGCTGCCAGCAGCAGCACCGCCAAACTCTCTGGTTCAACAAAAATACCTGTCACCCGCCCTACGTGCTCTGGGTTTAATAAAAGTTGCTTAGACCCAAACAAATTAAAGACAAAGGAAGAGTCTTGAAAAAATTGAAATATCGCGATTACAAGCGATATAAGTATTGGCAGAATTGCGATTCCTAAAAGAAAAGAAAAATGCGCACGAGTGCGCACATTATTAATGGCGACCCAGAAAAAAATGAATGCTTCAAAAAAGTAGATAAACTGATGCCATCCGCGCCACGCTACTGGGCTCAAAAACAAAACACTGACTAATGCCCACAGTAAAAAAGGGATAAAATATAACGGAATACGGCTTAAATGTATTTCATTTTCCGCTCCGAAGTAGAGATGTAACACATGAACAATTACCAAAAGGGAAAATAATGGAATAATTATTTTATGGGTTTCGATGTGTGTGCCGCCATTTAGGAAAGATAATGCCAGCATAATTGCGGCCATCACAAAAACGACCAACCAATCTAACATATTGTTCAGCGTGAAATCGCCAAGTAACGGAACATTTAGTTTCATAAATATATTTTGCAAAAATGACCTTGAAACAGATCAATCATTGACAACAAAGACAAAAAGAATTGAAGACAATTCTTTTCATTTTAAAACATTAGCTTGAGGGGATTCCTCTGATACTTATAGTTTATAAATTAATGAAGCAATTAGTCATAATAACAGTCTCCATTCTCCTGGTTTCAGTCATCGGATTACGCACCTATTTTACTCTGGTACCGCCACCTGAACCGACCTTCCAAGAGGCGCTCAGCGATCTCATGCCTGACGATATCAAAGGTTGGCGCATTAAAGATCACGATATGGCGGACTCACCCGAAGCCAGTTCTCGCGTGAGTGATTTTTTGAAGTTTGATGACGCAATCTTTAGAACTTATGAGCAATATGACACTGCCATTGGCCTCTACATTGCCTATTGGAAGCCCGGCACAGCGTCCTATCGTTGGGCGGGTGCGCACACCCCCGACACTTGCTGGGTGGTCAATGGTTGGACGCGTAACGAACGTGCCTATAGCGTGCCGTTTTCGCATGCAGAGCGCGAGTTTGAACCAGCAGAATTCGGGGTCTACGAAATGAACTCCAATGAACAAAATGTTTACTTTTGGCACATTGTTGGTGGCCGCGCCTACAGCTATAAACAAACCAAAGTACCCAACATTTTTTCAGCCTTAATCGATATTAAAAACTTCGGGCTCAATTTACGGAAAGAGCAATTTTTTGTGCGTATCTCGAGTAACAAGGATTTTGAGACTCTCAAATCAACCGAGGCAATGGATCAGATTTTAGAAGCCCTGTACGCTCTAAACATGGATAAGAAAGAGGTCCTTTAAATCGAGACTTGTTGCCTTAAATTAGACTTCGAGCAGGATTCCCAAAAACTGTTGTTCCTTCTGGTACGTCCCGAATGACAACTGACCCTGCGCCTACAACAGCGTTTGCCCCTACTTTTTTACCGGGGATTACGCGCGCACCCGACCCCATAAAAGCTCCTTCACCCAACTGAGCGTAGCCTGT
>CATIMP010000072.1 GCA_949528465.1 Bacteroidota bacterium
TTACTGAGAACATAAAGGAACAACTAATCGTCGAATTGTATTCAAAATAATCCTATGGCACTATTTAATTTTCAAAAACCAGACAAGGTAATCATGATTGAATCGGATGAATTTGAAGGAATCTTCGAATTTCGTCCATTAGAGCCTGGATATGGGCTAACAGTTGGTAATGCATTGCGTCGAGTAATGTTGGCTTCTTTAGAAGGTTTTGCTATTACATCTGTTCGTATTGACAAAGTTGATCACGAATTTTCTACACTTCCAGGTGTGGTAGAAGATGTTACTGAAATGATTTTGAACTTTAAGCAAGTTCGTTTCAAGCAACAAATTGACACCGTTGATAGCGAGACAGTTAGTGTTGCCGTTTCGGGACAAAAACAACTTACTGCTGGAGATTTGCAAAAATTTACATCTGGCTTTCAAGTTCTAAACCCTGACTTTGTTATTTGCAACATGGACGAAAGTGTTCAGTTAAACTTTGAGTTTACCATTGAAAAAGGTCGTGGTTATGTTCCTGCAGAGGAAAATAAAAAAGCAACGGCGCCTATTGGAACGATTGCTATTGACTCTATTTACACGCCAATCAAGAATGTTAAGTACACTATTGAAAATTTCCGTGTAGAACAAAAAACAGATTACGAAAAACTAATTTTCGAAATTGTTACAGACGGTTCTATTCATCCAAAAGATGCGTTAACTGAAGCAGCAAAAACACTTATCCATCACTTTATGTTGTTCTCTGATGAGCGCATTACTTTGGAGGCAGATGAAATTGCTGAAACAGAAACCTATGACGAAGAATCGCTACACATGCGTCAGTTGCTTAAGACTAAACTTATTGACATGGACTTATCTGTACGTGCATTAAATTGTCTTAAAGCAGCCGAAGTTGATACACTTGGCGATTTGGTGTCATTTAACAAAAGCGATTTGATGAAGTTTAGAAACTTTGGTAAAAAATCACTTACTGAACTTGAAGAATTGGTTATTGCCAAAGGACTCAATTTTGGTATGGATTTAGCCAAATACAAACTTGATAAAGACTAATTCCGCAATAGCTAGTAATTATGAGACACGGAAAAAAAGTAGCCCACCTAGGGCGTACCAATACACACAGAAAGGCGATGCTTGCCAATATGGCTTCGTCGCTTATTGAGCACAAACGCATCAACACAACAGTTGCTCGCGCAAAGGCGCTTAAAACCTTCATTGAGCCACTTATTACACGTTCAAAAGTTGATTCGACACACAACCGTCGTATTGCCTTTAGAGAACTTCGCGACAAGTATGCTGTTGCCGAATTGTTCCGTACAATTTCGGAAAAAGTTGGCGACCGTCCTGGCGGCTATACGCGCATTATCAAAATGGGAAATAGACTTGGCGACAACGCTGATATGGCCTTGATTGAGCTTGTTGATTTCAACGAAGTATATGAAACAGCTAAGCCTAAGAAAAAGTCACGTAGACGTGGTAGTAAAAAAGCTGCTGCTGAAGTAACTGAAACAGCAGAAGCAGAAACTACAGATGTAGCTGAACCAGCAACTGAAGAAGCCCCAAAGGCCGAAGAAGTTACTGAGGCTCCCACAGATGCCCCTGAAACGGACGCTCCGTCAGATGAAAAGAATGAGGCTGAATAACAATTAACAGTCTTTTAATAACTCAAAGGATAAACCTAATGGTTTATCCTTTTTTTTATATTATTTTTGCCAAAACACTTAAAACCGAATGAGCCAATACCAATCGCGTAAAAAAGCACTAATCTTGCTCGAAGACGGAACGGTTTTTCACGGTAAATCCATTGGCATTGAAGGGCAGGCGTTTGGCGAGTTATGCTTTAACACAGGTATGACCGGCTACCAAGAAATATTTACTGACCCTTCCTATTATGGGCAGTTGATGGTAGCTACAAATGCGCATATAGGAAACTACGGTGTGCAACATGCCGAATATGAATCTGACGCCATTCAAATTGCTGGACTGATTTGTAAAAACTTCAATTCCGGATTTTCTCGTGTAGCTGCCGATAATTCGTTGTTCGACTTTTTTAAAGCGCAAAATTTAGTAGCCATTTCAGATGTTGACACAAGAGCACTTGTAAGTTATATTAGAGATAATGGCGCCATGAACGCCGTAATTTCTACCGATACGGATGACATTACTGCGCTTAAGAATAAACTTGCTGATGTACCTTCAATGAAGGGTCTTGCACTTGCACAAAAAGTATCAACCACGTCACCATATTTTGTTGGTAATCCAGATGCAGCAATTAAAATAGCAGCGTTAGACTTAGGTATCAAAAAGAATATTCTCCGCAATTTGACAAGTAGAGGTGCATACGTAAAAGTTTTTCCGCTAGAAACAAACTTTGAAACCATGCAGGCTTGGAATCCAGATGGGTACTTTTTATCAAACGGACCTGGAGATCCAGAACCATTACATTCTGCTCAAGAAGTAGCGCGCGAAATTATTGCGAAAGGATTACCGCTTTTTGGTATTTGTTTGGGGCATCAAACCATCGCATTATCTCAAGGCATCTCAACCTATAAAATGCTTAACGGTCACCGCGGAATTAATCATCCGGTATTAAACGTTGAAACGGGTAAAGGGGAAATCACTTCTCAAAATCATGGATTTGCTATAAATCGCGAAGAAACAGAGGCGCACAAGCAAGTATTGATTACACACAAACACCTAAACGACAACACAGTAGCGGGCATTCGAATTGAAGGAAAACCTTGTTTTTCTGTTCAATATCACCCAGAAGCAAGTCCAGGACCACACGATTCATCATATTTATTTGACCAATTTATCACACAAATCAACAACCACAAAAAGCAAGCATCATGAGTATTATCTTAAACGTACACGCACGTCAAATTTTCGATTCTAGAGGAAATCCAACAGTTGAAGTTGACGTCATTACCGACAATGGTACAATGGGTAGGGCAGCGGTTCCTTCTGGTGCTTCTACGGGTGAACATGAGGCAGTTGAGCTTCGAGATGGAGGTGATGCCTATATGGGTAAAGGAGTTTTACAAGCCGTGAAAAATGTAAATGAAATTATAGCACCTGAATTGTTAGGTAGCTCTGTTTTTGAACAAGAAGAAATTGATCAAATCATGATTGATTTGGATGGAACACCAAACAAATCAAAACTTGGAGCAAATGCTATTTTGGGTGTTTCGCTTGCAGTAGCAAAAGCAGCGGCTAACGAGCTTGGATTACCACTATACCGCTATGTTGGTGGTACACGCGCCATTACGCTTCCCGTGCCTATGATGAACATCATCAATGGCGGTTCGCACTCTGATGCTCCTATCGCATTTCAAGAATTTATGGTGATGCCTGTTAAGGCTGTATCGCTTACACATGCATTACAAATGGGTACGGAGATTTTCCATAACCTTAAAAAGGTATTAAAAGGAAGAAACTTGAGTACTGCGGTTGGTGATGAAGGTGGATTTGCGCCAACGCTTGCTGGCACAGAAGATGCGCTTGACACCATTTTATTGGCCATTGAAAAAGCAGGATACAAACCCGCTGAAGAAGTTATGATTGCCTTAGACTGTGCAGCTGCAGAGTTTTATGTAGACGGAAAATACGATTACTCTAAGTTTGAAGGAGCAGAAGGTAAAGTCCGTAGTTCTCAAGAACAAGCCGATTATCTGGCTTCTTTAGCTGAAAAATATCCTATCGTTTCTATCGAAGATGGAATGGACGAGAACGACTGGGAAGGTTGGAAATACCTGACTGAAAAAATTGGCGATAAAGCCCAACTTGTAGGTGACGATTTGTTTGTGACCAATGTTACACGTTTAAGCCGCGGAATTGAAGAAGATATTGCAAATTCTATCTTGATTAAAGTAAATCAAATTGGATCTTTATCTGAAACTATTGCAGCTGTTCAAATGGCACAAAACGCTGGGTATACTTGCGTGATGTCGCACCGTTCGGGCGAAACAGAAGATAATACGATTGCTGATTTGGCAGTAGCACTTAATACAGGTCAAATCAAAACAGGATCATTGTCTAGAAGTGATCGTATGGCTAAATACAACCAGTTGCTTCGCATTGAGGAAGAATTGGGAAGAAATGCGTATTATCCACAGGATAACGCATTCAAGGTGAAGTTTTAATTCATCCACATAAATATAGTAAGCTAAAGTAATGGAAAAAACAGCAACACTGTCCTATGAGGGCAAATCAATTGAGTTACCCGTACTAGAGGGAACTGAGGACGAATTCGGAATTGACATCAAAGCCCTTCGTGCAAAAACTAATTTAATCACGCTTGATCCAGGTTTCAAAAACACAGGATCATGTCAAAGTGCAATTACTTTTTTGGACGGTGAGCAAGGCGTATTGCGTTATCGAGGATATGACATAGACGAACTCGCCAACAGTGCCGATTTTTTAGAAGTTGCTTATTTGCTCATCTTTGGCGAGCTACCCAATGAAGCGCAGTTAGATAAATTCTTGGTGGATATCAAGGAGGAATCTTTCATAGATGAAGATTTAAAAAAGATTTTAGAAAGTTTTCCAAGTGCTGCTCACCCTATGGGTGTGTTATCTTCACTGACAAGTGCACTTACAGCTTTTAATCCTAATTCTGTTGATGTTGAAAGTGAAGAGGAAATGTATAGAGCTATCACCCGTATTATGGGTAAATTGCCTGTTCTGGTAGCTTGGGTGTTTAGAAAAAAATCGGGGCTTCCGCTGAAATATGGCGATTATGCTTTGGGTTATGTTGAGAACATCGCTAGGATGATGTTTCGTAAGCCAAATAAAGAATACGTAGCTAATCCAATTGTAGATGCCGCACTAAATAAATTACTTATTCTTCATGCAGAGCATGAGCAAAACTGTTCTACGTCAACAGTTCGTATTGTTGGTTCTTCTCATGCGGGACTTTTTGCATCTATCGCAGCAGGAATTTCAGCGCTATGGGGGCCACTTCACGGCGGAGCGAATCAGGCGGTTGTAGAAATGCTGGAGGCAATTCGTCAAGATGGTGGTGATACCAAAAAGTACATGGAAAAAGCAAAAGACAAGGCAGATCCATTCCGCCTTATGGGCTTTGGACACCGTGTGTACAAGAATTTTGATCCTCGTGCACGTATCATCAAAAAGGCTGCAGATGAAGTTTTAGCTAGCTTAGGTGTTGTTGATCCCGTCTTAGATATTGCTAAAGAATTAGAAGCTGAAGCGCTTAGCGATCCGTATTTTGTTGAACGTAAACTGTATCCAAACGTTGATTTTTACTCGGGTATCATTTACAGAGCCATGGGAATCTCAACAGAAACGTTCACGGTGATGTTTGCGCTCGGCCGCTTGCCAGGATGGATTGCGCAGTGGAGAGAAATGCGACTCAACAAAGAGCCTATAGGACGTCCACGTCAAATTTACGTAGGTGAGACACAGCGTACATTTGTACCATTGAATAAACGTTAAGTTATTCGGTAAGTCTTTTTGTGTCTACAGATAGTCTTGCGTGTTTTTCGCTTTCTGTTGTTGTATCTTTTTAAAGAACAATCGCACAGGCTCTGACTGGGCCGAAACGGAAACTTTATGATGATCAGCGTGAACGCTATACGCTTCGCTTGTTCCTTTAAACAGCGTGAGTTTGTAATACGGGACGATTAACGCATAGGTTTCCAATAATGATCTAAATCGTAAAATAATTCCTTTTGGACGTAGTTCAACATTGCACGTATTGTCGTTGTGGTCTAATAAAAAAAGTGCATCAATTTCTTTACTGCTGGCGGTTACATGTAGCTTTGGCGACCCCACACCACCTATTTTTAGACGTTCTAAAAGTGTAAACGGTTTACCCAATAGGGCATCTATTTCTGCACGTTGTTTTTTGTTGTTATAAGATACGTTTTGTAGCATTTCACAAAGATAAACGAAAACATGACGTAGCTTACTGAAACCTGTATCTTTGCACCTCATAAAATTGTATGGAAGCATTACTTACAAAACTCCTAAGCGGATACTTTAAAGCACAACACAACAAAGAAGTCAGTGCCTTTGAAATTCAACCTACAAAACCGCAATTTGAAGGTGATCTGACACTTGTCGTATTTCCCTTGCTTAAACTAGTTCCTAAAAAACCGGCAGATCTTGCTACGGAATTGGGTAATTTTTTGGTTGATTCAGTGGTAGAAGTGGAATCATACAATGTGGTGCAAGGTTTTTTAAACATCAAAATTTCAACCGCCTACTACATTAATTTTCTTTTAGAACTTTCGCAGAATCCTGACTTTGGTCTTACGCCTAAAACAGCCTCATCAGATACGCTTTTAGTGGAGTATTCATCACCCAACACCAATAAACCCCTTCACCTTGGGCACATTCGAAATAACCTGTTAGGCGCAGCGGTTGCTAACATTTTAGCAGCAAACGGAGACAACGTACACACCACACAAATTATCAACGACAGAGGCATACATATTTGCAAATCTATGGTGGCATGGCAAAAGTTTGGAAACGCCGAAACACCTGAAAGTGCTGGCTTAAAAGGCGATGCGCTCGTGGGAAAATATTATGTACTTTTTGATCAGCAGTACAAAACGGAAATAGCGGATTTAGTTGCTACTGGCGTTACTGAAGAACAAGCTAAAAACGAGGCGCCCATACTGCAAGAAGCCAAAGACATGTTATTAAAATGGGAGCAAAACGACTCTGATGTGCGAGTGCTATGGGAGCAAATGAATGCATGGGTATATGATGGTTTTGCTAAAACCTATTCGCGTTTAGGGGTTCATTTTGATTCGTATTATTATGAAAGTGATACCTATTTGTTAGGAAAAGAAACGGTTGATGAAGGTCTTTCAAAAGGTATTTTCTATGCAAAAGACGACGGTTCTGTTTGGGTAGATTTAACTGATGAAGGCTTGGATGAGAAATTACTGCTTCGTTCAGACGGTACCTCAGTATATATGACACAAGATTTGGGTACTGCGCGGTTGCGTTACACCAATCATCCTGACATGAAGGGGATGGTGTACACTGTTGGTAACGAACAAGACTATCACTTTAAGGTGTTGTTTTTAATCCTAAAAAAATTAGGATACGACTGGGCATCGCAATTGCATCACCTAAGCTATGGCATGGTAGACTTGCCCAGTGGAAAAATGAAAAGTAGGGAGGGTACTGTTGTAGATGCCGATGCACTTATGGACGAAATGCATGCTACGGCGAAACAAATTTCACAGGAACTCGGTAAGTTAGATGGCATGACCGAAGACGAAAAAGAAAACTTGTACCACACCATTGGTATGGGTGCATTAAAATATTACATCCTTAAGGTAGATCCTAAAAAGCGTATTCTATTTGATCCAAAAGCTTCTGTAGATTTTAATGGCAATACAGGACCCTTTATACAATATACACACGCTCGAATTCAATCTATTTTACGCAAAGCTGGCGGAAAAACTACTTCGTTTGACGCAACGGTATCATTACACGATAAGGAAAAATTGGTGCTAAAAACCCTGAGTCAATTTCCTAATGTGATTGCCGCCTCTGCAAACCAACACAGCCCAGCTTTGGTTGCTAACTACGTGTATGATTTAGTAAAACAGTACAATTCGTACTATCAGGAAGTCCCCATTTTGGTAGATGATGCTAACATCCGCTCGTTGCGCGTTGCGCTGTGTGCTGTTGTAGGTCAAGTAATTCAAAAAAGTTTGGGGCTTTTAGGGATTGAAGCTCCAATAAGAATGTAAAAAAAAAGCCCCGATGAAATATCGAGGCTTAATTTGAATAATTTTATTAAATTATTTGCTAGATACGGCAGCAGCATAAACTACAAGACCAAATCCAATTTTGTTGATTGCATCACCAATGTTGTAAACAACATCCATGTTTAAGCCAATTCCGTCAACAAAGTCATACCAACCGTCAGTACCGATCATATATCCTAATGGGTAAATTGCCCATCCGATAAGTACAAACAACGTTAGCGTTTTGTGTGCTTTTTCAACAGAACCTCCTGCAGCAGCAGCAAGCTTAGCTAAAGGACCAAATTTGATTAACCATGCAATGTAGAAGTAAGCTAAACCTGAAGCAAGACCCCAAAGTGCAGGACCGCTAGCAGTATCAGAAACTTCTCCAAAGTAACCTGTTACTAACATTACAAGTGAAGCCCAAATCAAAGTGCTGAGGTGTTTCTTAGTTGCACCAGCAGCTTTTAAGATTAGGTAAAACTCAACACACATTAATGGTACTGTTAAAATCCAGTCAATATAACGGATCTCAGTTGTAACACCACCTGTAGTTGCAGCTTCTCTCATGTAATAATAGTGAACAGCAGCAATAAATGTAATCAATCCTGAAACCAAGATAGATGTTCTCCATTTGCTGTCAAATTGGTTTAAAGACAAGAAAAAGAAAGCTGAAGCAGCAGTCATTGCCATTGTCCCTAAAAAGAAAGTGAAATTTACCGGATCACTTAGGTCCGCAATAGTTACTAAATTTGTAAGTGTCATAATTTTTTAATTATAATTTTGTTGAGCGCAAGTTAAAAAAAATTAAACAAACCGTATATATTTGACTAAATATTTTCAAAGAACATAAAAAATCAATGTCCAGATTAATAAATTTTGAACGACAAAAAATCGCTATCACGCTGATTTGCACCCTGTTGGGGTTGTTCTTACCTACATCATTTTTATGGGTATTAGCCGCTATCAATGTGTTAATAATTGGTATTATACATGGTGCAAATGATTTATATATCATTTCAAAATATAGTAAAACGACAAAAAAACGTCAGTTTGGTTACTTATTTGTCAGTTATGTGTTTTTTGTTGCTGCTATGGTTTTGGCACTATATAATGTTCCGCAGCTTGCACTTTTGTTGTTTGTTTTAGTCAGTTCTTTTCACTTTGGCGAGCAGCAGTGGCATAAAAACAGCATTATCAAATCCACAAAACTGCATCTTTTCTATATCGTGTATGGAATGTTCCTTTTTTCATTACTCTTTTTTACACACCAAGAACAAACCTTGTCTATTGTTCAAGAAATTTCAGGGCTTCAAGTTGCATCACAAATACTATTATATATGCTGATTGGTTCAGCTGTAGCTACTGTTTTTTTTGTTGCGCTAAATATTAATCAACTCAAATCCCAATTGTTTTTTCAATTTTTAGCACTAATTGCTTTAGTTCTACTGTTTACGCAAACATCCCTCTTGTGGTCTTTTTCAGTTTATTTTGTGTTGTGGCACAGCATCCCTTCACTCAAAGAACAAGCCGACGTATTATACCCTAACGATGCAAAACCTATCTTTAAGTACTTTAAACTAGCACTTCCATACTGGATTTTATCTTTAGTTGGTTTTGGAGTAGCGCTTATAATTTTTAGAGAAAATTCAGCGTCGCTACTTTCGTTATTTTTTGGGTTTTTAGCGGCTATTACCATTCCGCATGTAGGTGTTATTTTTTGGATGCATCAGAAAAACTAATTCCGTAATTTTGAATTTTATTCCAATTCATGTTTGAACAGTTTAGTCAACGCCTAGACAAGGCGCTAAAAACACTTAAAGGTCACGGACGCATTACCGAGATTAATGTAGCCGAGACGATGAAAGAAGTCCGTCGTGCATTACTTGATGCCGATGTGAATTTTAAAATCGCCAAATCTTTTACGGAAGATGTAAAGCAGAAAGCGCTGGGTCAAAAAGTATTAACGAGCTTAAAACCTGGTCAATTACTCGTAAAAATTGTACAAGACGAACTAACTGCACTTCTTGGAGGACAAAACGCTGCTCTTTCTGTTACGGGAAAACCTGCTGTCATATTAATGAGTGGTTTGCAAGGTTCAGGTAAAACAACCTGTACAGCTAAACTTGCCAAACACCTCAAAACGAAGCAAGCAAAAAAGGTTTTACTCGTTGCTTGTGATGTATACCGTCCAGCCGCAATCGAACAATTACAAGTATTAGGAGAACAAATAGATGTAGCTGTTTTTGCGCAACCTGAAAACAATAATCCCGTTGAGATTGCTAAAAATGCCTTGCAACATGCGAAAACGCATCAATTTAATGTTGTTATTATTGACACTGCTGGTCGATTAGCCATTGACGAAACCCTTATGCAGGAAATCGACAACATTCATAAAGCGGTTCGTCCCTCGGAGACACTTTTTGTAGTTGATGCGATGATGGGGCAAGATGCCGTAAATACCGCAAAAGCCTTTCACGACTTGCTACAATTTGATGGAATTGTTCTTACCAAAATGGATGGCGACACCAGAGGAGGTGCTGCGCTCTCCATAAAGTCTGTTGTAAATAAGCCTATTAAATTTATAGGTACGGGAGAAAAAGTTGATGCCTTAGATGTGTTTTACCCTAATCGAATGGCGGAACGTATTTTGGGAATGGGCGACGTTGTAACCTTAGTGGAGCGAGCTCAAGAGCAAGTTGACGAAGAAGAGGCAAAGCGTATTCATCGTAAAATTTCCAAAAATCAATTTGGTTACGATGATTTTTTAAGTCAACTTAAGCAAGTACAACGCATGGGTTCTATGAAAGATTTGGTTGGGATGATTCCTGGCGCGAGCAAAGCATTAAACGGCGCTGAAGTTGACGAAGATGCGTTTAAGGGAGTAGAGGCACTCATTCAATCCATGACACCCAAAGAACGTCAACAACCTAAACTCCTTAATCACAGCCGCAAAAAGCGCATCGCTAAGGGGGCAGGCTTACAAATGGACGATATTAACAAACTGGTCAAACAGTTTGAACAGATGAGTAAAATGATGAAAATGATGCAAGGAGGTAAGTCCTCTAAGCTGATGCAAATGTTTGGAAAATGAGCACTATTTTAGACGGGAAAGCCACTTCAAATCAAATTAAAGAAGAACTTACGCAGGAAGTGAATGCGCTAAAGGCATCGGGAAAACGCCCGCCGCATTTGGCTGCTGTTTTGGTAGGAAATGACGGCGCAAGCTTAACTTACGTAGGTAGTAAGGTGCGTTCTTGTGAAAAAATCGGTTTTGATTCATCATTGATTCGTTTAGAAGATACTGTCTCGGAAAACGAACTTATTGAAACCATTAACAAATTAAATAACGATACTACTCTCGACGGCTTTATTGTGCAACTTCCACTTCCAAAGCACATAAATGAAGAAGTTGTTTTACATGCGATAAATCCTGACAAAGACGTGGATGGATTTCATCCCACCAA
The DNA here is from genome assembly GCA_949528465.1 of Bacteroidota bacterium. Lineage (GTDB taxonomy): Bacteria > Bacteroidota > Bacteroidia > Flavobacteriales > Flavobacteriaceae > UBA7446. The sequence continues at coordinate 11,195 of CATIMP010000072.1, forward strand.
TTTTGGAAAAATGGCATTGGGTATGGAAACCTTTATTCCTGCAACGCCGTTTGGCATTATGGAATTACTTCGCAGGTATAAGTTAGACATCAGCGGCAAACACGCCGTTGTGATTGGCCGTAGCCACATTGTAGGTCGCCCGATGAGTATTTTATTGTCCGAAAAGGGAAATCCTGGCAATGCTACCGTAACGCTTACGCACAGCCGTACGCAAAATTTAGCCGAGATTACCAGAGCTGCTGACATTGTGGTTTCTGCTTTAGGCGTCCCAAACTTTGTTACTGCTGATATGATCAAGCAAGATGCTATTATTATTGATGTAGGTATTACACGCGTACCAGACGAAAATCATCCTAAAGGCTATGTGATTACAGGCGATGTGGCATATGATGAAGTCAAAGAAAAAGCAAGTTTTATTACACCTGTTCCCGGTGGTGTGGGTCCAATGACCATTGCTATGTTGTTGCAAAACACCATGTTGGCCTACAAACGCAACGCCTTATAATGGAATCTGAATTTGAACAAGCTGTAGCTACGGGTCATGCACTTCCGTTAATGGAAGCCTTTTACACCATTCAGGGCGAGGGATATCACAAAGGTAGTGCGGCATTTTTTATTCGCATTGGAGGCTGTGATGTTGGTTGTCATTGGTGTGATGTGAAAGAAAGCTGGGATGCAAATCTTCATCCACCAACGTATATTGATGCAATCGTCAGACAGGCAAAAGAATATTCCGATACTGTTGTGGTAACTGGAGGTGAGCCATTGATGTGGAATATGGCACCACTTACCAAAGCCTTACAAGCTGCGGGCATGAAAACACATATTGAAACATCGGGTGCGTATCCACTTTCTGGTGTTTGGGATTGGATTTGCCTTTCTCCAAAAAAACGTATGCTTCCAAAACCCGAACTATACAAAGTTGCAAACGAGCTGAAAGTTATAGTATACAATAAAGATGATTTACAATTTGCTGAAAAACAAGCTGTTGGAATTTCGAAAAACTGTAAACTATACTTGCAACCTGAGTGGAGTAGAAGGGATAGCGCTATTCCGTTAATCGTAGATTATGTGCTTAAAAACCCAAAGTGGATGGCGTCATTGCAAACGCACAAATACCTAAAAATCCCATAGTGATTGATCCGCAAAAACTGCCTGAACAAGCAGCTAAAGTAGCGCAGGAAAACGCCAAATACTTAAGAAAGCTTAAGGTACGGAAGCCTAAAAAGTTAGATGCAGTGATGGCAAGATTGCATCAAGAAACCTTCGAAAAAATCGACTGTCTAAACTGTGCCAACTGTTGCAAAACTACAGGCCCACTTTTTCTGCCTTCTGATATTAAGCGTATTAGCAAGCGACTTCGTATGAAACCAGCTGAATTTGAGGCAACCTACCTTCGCATTGACGAAGATAATGATAAGGTCCTTCAGCAAGTTCCCTGTTCGTTTTTGGGCGCAGACAATCAGTGTAGTATATACGAAGACCGCCCAAAAGCCTGTCGCGAATTCCCTCATACCGACAGACCAAAATTTCATCAAATAACAGGAATTACTGCAAAAAATATTGCGGTTTGCCCTGCTGTTTACGATATGGTTGATCGATTAAAATCTGAACTTCCGCTATAGTTCTAAACTGAAAATATACCTTACATTTAGACTTTAAAACCCTTTTGTGCGCTTTACTTGGTTTATTGCTCGTAGAATTATTGGTCAGCGTTCGCACCGCAGCAACGTTTCGGGCCCCATCATTACCATTGGGATTATTGCCATTGCTTTGGGAGTGATAACTATGCTTATTGCCATCGGAACTGGGGTGGGGTTGCAACAGAAAATCGGACAAAAAGTAGCTGCTTTTAGTGGGCATATTCGTGTAACAACCTTAGACAACAGTCAACGACAAGAAACGCTTAAACCCCTACAAAATGCGCAAACTATTCAAACAAGCTTGCAACAACAAGCAAATCTATCTGCTGTTCAGTCGGTCGCCTATGTACCTGGAGTAATCCTAAGTCAAAATGCTTTTGACGGAATTGTTTTTAAGGGAATTGACGATTCGTTTAACCCCGAATTTTTTACCTTTTTTGCTGATTCAGAGAAAGCTTCAGCACTTGGCGTACAGGACATTTGGATTTCTACAGAACTAGCAAAAAAACTTTCCTTGGTAATTGGTGATCGTGTACCACTGTATTTTGCTTCAGAAGAAACAACAATGCCCAAACGTCGGAGTTGCAACGTAGTGGGGCTTTTTACCACGGGCTTTTTGGACTATGACAACACCTATGTACTTGGGCATTTGGACGTTGTACGTTCATTGTACGGTTGGGATAATAATCAGGTGGGGGCTTTTGAACTTTTTTTATCCGATAGTTCCGACCTTTCTACCCAATCCGATGCGCTTTATGACAGTATAGATGCATTGGTTGATGTACAACATATAGAAGAACAATTCCCTGAAATTTTTAATTGGATTCGTTTATTTGGCACCAATATCTCTTTGATTATCATCATCATGATTATTGTTGGCGGGGTGAATATGATAACCGCTTTGTTGGTTCTTATTTTAGAGCAAACGCAACTTATTGGTATAACACGTGTTATGGGCGCATCCGTGCGTTCGCTACAACAACTTTTTCTTATTCAAGGCGGATATTTGATTGGCGTAGGTCTTTTTTGGGGAAATTTCATAGGGCTTGGTCTACTATTTATACAAAAACAAACGGGCGTCATTTCCTTAGATCCTGCTACGTATTACGTAAGTCAAGTACCTGTTTATATGGATGTTACAACGGTTATGTGGCTTAATGGGCTTACGCTATTGATTTGCCTTGCCTTACTGGTTTTACCTTCACTTATTATTGCCCGCATTGCGCCAACGCAAGCACTTAAAATCAATCCGTAGCATTGGTTGACGAAAAAGCATTTCCTACATTTGCACCATGCAATATGTAGAAAACATTCTTAAAACGATTGGCAATACGCCGCTAATCAAACTTAATAAAATCACTGCTGAAATAGACGCTTTGGTGTTGGCTAAAGTGGAATATTTTAACCCAGGCAGCTCTGTAAAAGACCGCATGGCACTTAAAATGGTGGAAGACGCCGAAGCCGATGGACGACTAAAACCCGGCGGTACCATTGTTGAAGGAACTTCTGGCAATACAGGTATGGGATTGGCGTTAGCAGCCATTGTAAAAGGCTATAAGTTGATATGTGTTTCTACTGATAAGCAGTCTAAAGAAAAATTTGATATCCTGCGTGCTGTGGGGGCGGAGGTTATTGTATGCCCAACAAATGTAGCACCAGATGATCCTCGGTCGTACTATTCTACCTCAAAGCGTATTGCCGAAGAAACACCAAATGCGTGGTATGTAAACCAGTACGATAACCCCTCAAATGCCGTTGCGCATTACGAGCAAACAGGCCCTGAGATTTGGAAACAAACCGATGGTAAAATCACGCATTTTGTAGTGGGTGTGGGTACAGGTGGTACCATTTCGGGCGTTGCCAAATACCTAAAAGAAAAAAACCCGGATATTAAAATTTGGGGGATTGACACCTATGGCTCTGTATTTAAGAAATACCATGAAACAGGCATTTTTGACGAGAAAGAAATTTACCCTTACATCACTGAAGGAATAGGGGAGGACATCCTTCCAGAAAATGTAGACTTTGATCTTATTGATGCTTTTGAAAAAGTTACCGATAAAGACGCAGCGGTGTATACCCGAAAGCTGGCGCGTGAAGAAGGTATATTTGCAGGAAATTCCTGTGGTGCTGCCGTAAAAGGCGTGCTGCAACTTAAAAAACACTTTGGCCCAGACGATGTGGTGGTGGTATTGTTACACGATTCGGGTAGCCGTTATGTAGGTAAAATGTATAACGACGACTGGATGAAAGAAAAGGGGTTTTTGGAATAAAAATATTACTTGTTTTTATAATAGAACCAGTCATAAATCGCATGGTTATTTGAGGCTTTACCATTGCTTGTAGCATAAATACCTATTCCGGGTCCATTGAATTGGGCATTCCCTTGGTCGTCTGCTATTACAATTAAACGTTGCTTCGTTCCAATCGGTTTTAATGATTCTTTAGATTGACCATAACTAAACTGCACTTCTAAATCGTTTGCTTCCACATGTAGATAAACATCTTTTTTAGTGTAAGGTACTCGAGCAATTTCAGTTACTTCTTTTTTGAAAGTTTTTAATAATACCAAAGATTTTTTATCTTTTAAGAGGTTATAGTGATTTTCGTTGGTTCTATAAATTGTTAACCCGGCTTGCTCATAGCGCTTAGAAGTTTTAAAACTCATTTTTGTCATTGCCTCGAACTTATGATGCTTTATTCGTTGGAGAAGTACAGATGAATTAACCAAACTGTCCATAATTTCTTCACGTAGTTTTAGTTTCAAGGTGCTATTTCCCAATGAATAAAAGGATGTTTTAGGAGTCCGAATAGTACACCAATTAAAACCTAATGTATCACCATTAAAATCATCTTTTGCAGGCTTACTTTCAACGGGCGTCCACGGTAAGTTAGGTCTTGTTTGCTCCATAAGTACCTTACCCTCTCCCGCATTAAAAATCGGAGTTTTTCCTTCAAAATCTACTTTAACCAAAAAAGTTTCTCTAGCTAATGTTGTTATTTTATTAATACGCCGTTTTCCTAATAAGGTACACCACCATTCACCATTTTGTGTTTGCACTAAATCTCCGTGCCCAATAGCATGCAAAGGATAGTCTTCTCCAAAATGACGATGCGTTAACACAGGGTTGATGTAGTTAGCGATATAAGGGCCATTTACTGAATCGCTATGATGTACAGATAACGCATGATTTATGCCAGTTCCACCTTCGGAGACCAATAACAAGTACTTACCATCAATATAATAAATATGTGGGCCTTCTGTAAATGATGCGTTGTTTGCATGACCATGAGTTAAATAATGACGTTCTCCAACTAGCTTTTGCTGATTTAAATCCAGTTCCTGGTTGAAAATTACGCGTTGGGTAGGCCATTCTTCTTTTTTAACACGTGTCATTCCAGTATAATAACATGTGCCATCAACGTCCCAAAATAGTGATGGATCTATGCCTGGCGCATTTGGTAACCATATTGGATCAGACCATGGACCGGCAGCATCTTTGGCTGTTATATAAAAATTCATTTTACAACCTACGCAAGTATTTATTATGTAAAATGTGCCATCATGATAACGAATCGTTGGAGCAAATAATCCCAGTTTGTCTCGTAAACCAGTAAAATCGACCATATATGGACGGTCTATTGCATTACCAATTTGTTTCCAATTTACTAAATCTTTACTGTGATATACGGGTAATCCTGGATACCAAACAAAAGTGGAATTAACCAAATAATAGTCATTTCCTACCCTAACTATGGATGGATCTGGATGATAGCCTGATAAAATAGGATTTTCAAAAGTGCTAGGTGGTTTTTGCCCAAATAGGTTTGCCCAAATAGCCAATCCAATAACAGTAATTTTGACAGTTTGAAATTTCATTATTTCACATATTTTACTTAATTGTATAGGGTTTAGCACCTGCGTTACACATCGGAACCGGCTATTGTTTATTGCGAATTTTCTTAGTGCTTTTATTTTGCTCTATTTGCGCACCTGTTTTACCAATCTTTCATGTGACATACGTATAAAAAGATGTTGCATTGAGTTAAAAGTAGAATTTTATATATCTAAATATACAGTTTTTTAAGAAATATATGTAGGCGTGCTATAGGTTGATCTTGATTTACATCCCTGCAATTGCGCCAATTATTCCTGCCAAAAGTGCTAAAGCATAAA
>CATIMP010000073.1 GCA_949528465.1 Bacteroidota bacterium
AATTATCACAGCATGCTTAAAAATGACTTATTTCTTCGTGCACTCAATGGGGAGGCATTATCAAGACCGCCCGTGTGGATGATGCGACAAGCAGGACGCTACCTGCCTGATTTTATGAAGCTTAAGGCAAAATATGACTTTTTTACTCGTTGCCGCACACCCGAATTGGCTACCGAAATTACCGTAATGCCCATAGACCAAGTTGGAACAGACGCTGCCATTTTGTTTTCGGATATTTTGGTCGTGCCGCAAGCAATGGACATAACGGTAGAAATGAAAGATGGTATTGGGCCGTGGTTACCGAATCCAATTCGCAACGGTAAAGATGTTGAGAATGTAGTGGTACCTGATGTTGAAGACCGATTGCATTACGTTATGGAAGCGGTGAAGCAAACCAAATTAGCGTTAGATGATCGTGTTCCTCTTATTGGTTTTGCCGGCTCCCCATGGACGATTTTATGTTATGCGGTACAAGGGCAAGGATCGAAAAATTTTGACTTGGCAAAAGGGTTTTGCTTTTCACAGCCAGAGGCAGCACATCAATTACTTCAAAAAATTACCGACACCACCATTGCATACTTAAAAGCAAAAGTACGTGCTGGCGTTGATGCCGTGCAACTTTTTGATTCTTGGGGCGGTATGCTCGGTGAAGCTGATTATCAAACGTTTTCCTGGCAGTATATGCAGCAAATTATAGATGCGCTTAAAGAAGAAACCAAAGTCATTGCCTTTGCAAAAGGCTGTTGGTTTGCTTTGCCCACCATGGCACGCTCTGGCGCACATGCGCTTGGAGTAGATTGGACTTGCTCGGCACGAAATGCACGCTATTTATCAGGCGGACAGATTACACTTCAAGGGAATTTTGACCCATCGAGGTTGCTATCGCCTATTCCTGAAATTGAAAAAATGGCAAAAAACATGGTAGATGCGTTTGGAACGCAACACTATATTGCCAACTTGGGGCATGGCATATTGCCAAATATCCCTGTAGATCACGCCAAAGCTTTTGTGAATGCCATAAAATCTTACAACGCTTAAACCATGAAAACCCAATTCATCACATATATCAAAGACCTTCAAAATCGCATCACAACTGCGTTGGAGCAAGAAGATGGCTTGGCGCATTTTCGAGAAGACAAGTGGCAACGTGAAGGCGGTGGTGGCGGAAGAACACGTGTTATTGAAAATGGAAACGTTTTTGAAAAAGGCGGTGTAAATATTTCAGAAGTTTTTGGCTCGCTTCCTGAGTCCATGCAAAAACAATTGGGCGTTTCACACACCGATTTTTTCGCCTGTGGCATAAGTTTAGTACTACATCCCAAAAATCCGATGGTGCCAACAGTTCACGCCAACTTTAGATATTTTGAACTGTATGACGACGATAAAAACGTTGTAGATCAATGGTTTGGCGGTGGTTTAGATCTAACACCCTATTATTTGTTCGAAGAAGATGCCACTCATTTTCATGGTGTTTGCAAGGCGGTTTGCGACACCCACGACGCTACCTTTTATGCAGATTACAAAAAGAAATGTGACGCCTATTTTTGGAATCACCACCGTGATGAAGCACGTGGTATTGGAGGCTTGTTTTTTGATTATTGCCGCCCTAACGAAGTGCATGATTTAGCATCGTGGTATGCGTTTATAACCCAAATGGGCGATGCATTCCTTGACGCTTATCTACCTATCGTACAAAAACGAAAAATACTTCCATACAGTGACGCGCAACGGCAATGGCAAGAAATTAGACGCGGTAGGTATGTAGAGTTTAATCTGGTACACGATAAAGGCACGCTGTTTGGCCTCAAAACAAAAGGGCGTATTGAAAGTATTTTGATGAGCTTACCGCCAACCGTTCAATGGGCGTATGACGCGCAACCAAAAGAAAACACTGAAGAAGCAAAACTGATAACCGTTCTAAAAAATCCCAAAACCTGGGTGTAGCATATGATGTATCCTCTTTATAGAAATCGACGAATAA
>CATIMP010000074.1 GCA_949528465.1 Bacteroidota bacterium
AGGTGATCATCGTCATTGACGTCCTCTAAGGTTTCTTTTATTAGTTTGTCAAATTTCATAGCATCCTTCATAAGAGGCAAAGATACTACATTCGTAAAAATTAGCTTTTATTAGAAGCGGACATTATAGGTAAGCAGCACTTGCCCCATGTTCTCGTTTGCGTTAAAGCTGTCTGTTAGGCCTGTATAATAGAGTTGTTGTGCATATTTTCGTGAGCTTTTTGTGTACGCTAAATCTAGCGACCCACTTCCAAAACGAATTCCCAAACCAAGTGAATAACCGCTAAAATCATCTATAATTTCTTTGTTTTTATACGGGCTATCCTCTTGCCAGTAACCAGCTCGAAGGCTTAAGTCTCCAATTCGACCTTCACCTCCTACGCGTAAATAAGAAGCATCGTCTAGTGCATTACTTATTTCGTTGTTAAGCGCATTGGTGTCATCAGCTCGGGGTAGCGTAACACTAGAAGATCCATAATTTTTCTTTCCGTAATCGAGGCTTAAAAGTCCTTTTTTACCCAGAATAAGTGCTGCACTTCCTTGAATTTTACCAGCTGTTTTTATTTTATATGGGCCGTTTAAGTTTACAACGTTTGGGTAGATATAATCTTTTTGTAATATTTCGTTTGAATCCCAGTGATATGTTTCTAAGCCCTCAGTGTATTCATCCTCGAGTTCATAATAGGTAGGGCTGTTATAGTTTAGTCCTAAGCGCAACATATCTGTTGCCTTAAATATGGCACCAAACTGAAACGAAACTCCTGTGCCAAACGTATTGAGTTCTTGACGGAAGTCTACATCATATAATCGGCTTTGGTTGTCTAAATATTCATCTTTGGTTGCTTTATACTCTGCATAATCTATGGAGTAGATATTAATATTTAGACCTAAGGATAATTTTTCCATATACCGTCCACTAAAATTTAAATTGAATAGCTGCTGATTACCTGATGTATTGTATTCATGTGTCTGTTTGATACCACCACCAACACGACCATCTGCGATGTACATGTTGTTCTCATCATCATGATTAATGGTGTAGGTATAAAGTCCCATATAAGCCTGCTGTGCGGCATAACCATTGTCATTGTAGTAACCTATGTCAGCGTACGTGGTATCTACGTTGGTATCAAAATTAAATGTATCATAAGAAATCCCACTGGCATTTTCTAAAAAATAATCTTCAAGCCCTCTGTTGTAATTTGTCCCCTGAGCAAAACGGTTTTTATCAAAGTTATTGACGGTTTGTGTGTTAAAACCAAATGCCACCTTATCCCATTTGCTAGATGGATTGGCAAATACAAGAATAAATCCGGCTTGGCTGATGTCAAAAGACGAAATTTCAGCGTTATTAAATCCCTCAAGGTAATTGGTCTCTGTTGAGAATGATTGAACTCCTATGGTAGCCCCCGCTTCATTAAAAGCAAATATTGTTGAGCCAGCAGGGTTGTTTGATATAGCGGATAAATCTCCACCAAGAGCTCCAAATGCACCGCCCATGGCTTGGTAGCGTGCAGAGCCGTTTAGTTGTTCAGTGGCATACCTAACCACCTCCCCAACAGACTGTGCTTGCACAAGGCTACTGCTTAAAAGGGCGTTAAAAATTAATGCAAATAAGGTTGTCTTTTTCATCTGTTTTTTTTTAAAATTCAATTGAACCTAAGGCTGATTTATCTTCTTCTTGATGATCCAGACGAACTTCTGGAGGAGCCGCTTGAAGTTGATCTTTTTGAGCTACTAGGTGTTGATCTTCTATAGCTATTGCTTGACGTTGAAGATGAACTTCTATAGGAGGAATTATTATCCGAATAATTCCTACTTGAATTGTTCTGTGACTGAATTGTTGTAGCGCGACTATTAGTTGAATTACTGCGCCGTGTAGTGGTTCTGCTTGGTGTTCGATTGGTTGTAGACACCCCTTGACGTTGCTGTGTTGTTGTCGTGCTACTTCTTTGCGCATTCGAGTTTGTCCTTGTTGCACTCCGCGCGTTTGCTCGATTGTTGGTTGTTGCCGAATTTGAATTTAAGTTTCTTCCGCTTCTATTTGGCGTGGAATTACGCGTAATCGCCCTTGATCCATTCAACCTACTGTAAATAGGCGCATTGCGATAAACATTCCTATTGGAATACCTGTCCCAATACGGGTTCTGATAACCCCAACGATTCCAGTAGTTACTGCGATGCCCCCATCCAAAAGTGTATGGGTTGTAGTACGGGTTGTGATAATGTCCAAATGAAAAATACCATGGGTGATAATTATAACCCCAAAATGAGGATCGTCCAAACGCATATGGCGCGTCGTACCATCCCCAACCCATGTTCCAACCCATCGGGCGATTGTAAATTATATTTACATTAACGTTGTCGGTTTGGTCTCCCCATCCGCCATGCGCTTGATAGTTCCCTGCACTATTTTGTTCAGGCATTGGCGTTTGATATTGGTCTGGATTGGTAAAAATATAATCGTCTTGAATCCCTTGAGAAGCTTTTTCAGAAAAGTAGTTTTTATAGTACGTTCCGCTTCGTTGTGGTGTGTTTACGGTTTGCTGTGGCGCATCTTGCAATGGAACATCTCCGTATATGCCGTCTTGATAATACGACACCGATTGGTAACCACTACAACCAACAAAGAGTACGGCTAAAAAAACAACTAAAATTATGGGTGTATTTTTAAAACGATGTTGTTGGTAAATAGTTCTCATGGCACTAACGTTTAATTAACTTCAAATTTAAGTAGTTTTGCACTACAACTAACAAAAAACAAAAGTTGTGCCAAACTTATGGGGAAGCATTTAACAACGCGAAGTGAGGACTACTCAAAATGGTATAATGAACTTGTGGTAAAAGCCGATCTCGCGGAGAATTCTGCCGTTCGTGGGTGTATGGTCATCAAGCCGTATGGATTTGCTATATGGGAACGCATGCAAGCCATTTTAGATAAAAAATTTAAGGAAACAGGACATAGCAATGCCTACTTCCCCCTTTTTGTTTCTAAAAGTTTGTTTGAAGCCGAAGAACAAAATGCCGAGGGTTTTGCAAAAGAATGTGCTGTGGTAACACATTATCGATTAGAAAATGATCCCGATAAACCTGGAAAACTTCGCGTGGATCCAAAAGCAAAACTGGAAGAAGAACTTATTGTTAGACCTACAAGTGAGGCCATCATTTGGAACACCTACAGAAACTGGATTCAGTCCTATCGCGATTTACCTATTTTATTAAATCAATGGGCAAATGTGGTACGCTGGGAAATGCGCACACGTTTATTTTTACGAACTGCGGAATTTCTATGGCAAGAAGGACACACCGCTCATGCCACCGAAGCAGAAGCATTGGAAGAAACCAAACGCATGAATGGCGTTTACGCTGATTTTGTAGAACAGTATATGGCAATTCCCGTAATACAAGGAGTCAAATCTGCGTCAGAGCGTTTTGCTGGTGCCGTGGAAACGTATTGTATAGAGGCACTTATGCAAGACGGAAAAGCCCTACAGGCAGGAACCTCGCATTTTTTAGGACAAAATTTCGCCAAAGCTTTTGATGTAAAATTCGCTACTAAAGAAGGCGGATTGGAACATGTCTGGGCAACTTCATGGGGTGTTTCTACACGGCTGATGGGAGCGCTTATCATGACGCATAGCGACGACAACGGTTTGGTCTTACCTCCCGAATTAGCACCGCATCAAGTGGTGATAGTTCCTATTTATAAAGGTGATGAGCAACGCACCGCTATTGAGGCTGCCGTTGCACCTATTATTGAGGCACTTCGAAAGGCAGACATTCGTGTGCATTTTGATAACCGCGATACGCACAAACCAGGATTTAAGTTTAACGAATACGAGCTAAAGGGTGTGCCGTTGCGCATTGGCATTGGTCCACGAGATTTGGAAAATGGTACCGTAGAATTGGCACGTCGCGATACACTTTCAAAAAAGAGCGTTGCACAAGCTGATTTGGTTACTGAAATTCAATCAACACTTAAAGAAATCCAAGAAGCGTTATTTAATCGAGCCAAAGATTTTAGAGCGAATCATACCACAGAAGTAGACACATTTGACGTCTTTAAAGAAGTTTTGGAAACCAAAGGGGGCTTTATTTCTGCATTTTGGGACGGAACTGAAGCTACCGAGACAGCAATCAAGGAAGCAACAAAAGCTACCATTCGCTGTATTCCACTCGATAGAAAAGCGGAAACTGGTACATGTATATATTCTGGAAAACCTGCCCATCAGCGAGTTTTATTTGCAAAAGCATACTAATTAAAATATATGTTGCAAGTTTGTTAGGTATCGTATAAATTTGCACCTCGTTAAACCGGAAGGCCCGTTCGTCTATCGGCTAGGACGCCAGGTTTTCATCCTGGTAAGAGGGGTTCGATTCCCCTACGGGCTACTAAAATTATAATATGGCAAATCATAAATCCGCCTTAA
>CATIMP010000075.1 GCA_949528465.1 Bacteroidota bacterium
GGAATAATGCTATCACGCGAACCAATTTGAAACTTGTCCAACAGCAAATCTAGCATATCGGGCTCAATTTTTTTGTCGTAAACAAATCGAACAGGATCACCGCCAACACGTTCACGAACACTCGACGCAATTATATCGACATAACTTTTATTGATATCATCGTCAAAATCTAACTCCGCATCTCGAGTAAACTTAACCATATATGCCGCAATAGATCTAGGCGAAAAGATGGAGAAAATATACTGCATCTGATGGCGAATCAGGTCGTCCAAAAGCATCACATATTTTTTTTCACCTCGCGCTGGAAGCACAACAATTCGGTTTAAATGAGCTGGAATTTCAATCAGTGCATACAAGGGCTCAGTAGCATTTGCTTGCTCAAGTCGGACGCCCAAGAACACATTGTTCCCTTTTGTGTTTGGCATTCGCGTTTGCTCACTTATAATAACTGTTAGCAAGGACGGGCTTACTTTTTCATTAAAATATTGATGCACAAAAGCAGCGTGTTCTTCGTCTAACATTTTTTCGTCTAACACAAAGATTTGTTCGCTTTTAAGTTCTTCTGTTAGTTGCTTGATGGTAGCAAAGCTGTCATCTTGCAATGCTGTTGTTTTTTGGGTGATTTCTTGTAAAAGTTGCTCTGCTTTTTGTCCTGCTACTGAGTCGAGCTCTGCTTCCACCTGTGCAATGCGCTTAACAGTAGCATATCGAACTTTATAAAACTCATCTAAATTATTAGAAAAAATGCCAATAAATCGAATGCGCTCAATTAGCGGAACACGCTCGTCTTGTGCTTCTTGCAGCACGCGTCGATTAAAATCCAACCAACTTAATTCCCTATTTACGAATGGTAATTCCAAATTATGTTAACATTTTAGGGGAAAAGCACTCAGCAGTTCCTGTTTTTATTGATGACCACAAAGATACGTCAAAGCGAAAAAGCACAGCACTTGCTGTGGGGATGTTGGTCCCGTCAAGGCTACCTATCGAATGAGCCAAAGCCGTACACGCATGATTATGTCCAAAAGTAATGATGGTGTTTTCCTCATCGGGAAGACAACGCACAAATTCCAACACATCTTCTCCGCTAAAGTCATAAAGCATTTTAGAAAATGAAAGTTTATAAAATGGTATTTCCATTTCTCTTGTAACAATAAGCGCCGTATGCGCTGCACGATTGGCAATACTTGTATAAGCAGCATCGATCTTAAAATCTTTAGTGGCCAAAAATGCACCCATGCGGTGTGCGTCATTAATACCGCGTTCGTTTAGCGGACGGTCGGCATCTGAAACTTGAAGCTCCCAAGACGATTTTCCATGACGCATCATTATCCACGTTTTCATAGAATCTGTTGTTAAGGAGCTAAGCGTTTTCTATGCCATGAAGCATCATCAGATTTTGTGTAAACGATGCGGTCATGCAGTCGGTTCGGTCTCCCTTGCCAAAACTCAATACGTTGAGGCTTAACAATAATCCCACCCCAATGATCTGGTCGGGGAATATCTTTCCCTTCAAATTTTTTCTTTAGCATTTCGAGGCGTTCCTCCAAAACAGCCCTTGAATCTATACGTTGACTTTGAGGGGAAACATGAGCGCCTAATTGACTTCCGCGCGGACGAGAAGAAAAGTATGCATCTGAAGTAATATCTGAAGTTTTTTTCGCTATACCTGAAATAATAACCTGACGTTCCAAGTTAGGCCAAAAAAAAGACAAACTAACTTTTGGATGGTTTAACAACGCTTCACATTTGTCACTTTTATAGTTTGAATAAAATACAAATCCATCTTCTGTAAGGTCTTTTAATAACACCACCCTACCCCAAAGTTCTCCCTCGGGATTAATTGTACTAAGTGTCATCGCATTGACTTCCTCGACTCCACCAGCCTGACTTACCTCATCAAACCACACAGAAAACAATTCAAGTGGCGTGTTGGGCGTGTTAGCCTCTACTAATGCGTTAGCAGTATAGTTTTTACGTAAATGCCCTAAATCCTTTTTCATTTTATAAAAATACGAATAAAGCTTAGGAAATCACAGCACCATCTGAGGCAAGTAGTACATTTGGAAAAATTGTTTTTGCCTCTTGAGCAAAAAGATCAAGATTTTTATATCGTGATGAGTAATGTCCCAAAATTAAGCGACCCACATTTGCATCTCGGGCGATGGTGGCTGCCTGTTCAGCCGTACTGTGTTGGGTTTGATTGGCGAGAGACTCGTGTTGTTGCAAAAAAGTTGATTCATGATACAACCAATCAGCATCTCGTATAATGGAAATGATAGCGGGTAAATAAGCCGTATCACTACAGTAGGCATATTTTTTTGGAGGGTGTGGATTTTGGGTTACGGAGCTATTTTTAACCAAAACGCCATCAACCTCAACATCTTGACCAGATTGAAGTAACCTAAATTGGCTTTTGTCTATTCCTGCTGCATGTGCTGCTTCGGAATTTATACGACGTAATCCTTCTTTTTCGGCAAATAAGAATCCGTTTGTATACACGCGGTGTTTTAGAGGAATGGTATGAACAACTACTCCGTCATCTTCAAAAATACACGCTGATTCCTTGCTTTCAATCTCATGAAAATGAAGGGGGAAATTTGTACTTGAATTTGCAAGTTTAAGCAACAATGTAAGTGCTTCTTTTATGCCTTTTGGACCATAAATATGCAATGGAGCTTCACGTCCCAATAATCTAAACGAGGAGACCAAACCCGGAAGTCCATAAAAATGATCTCCGTGAAGGTGCGAGATAAAAATATGCTTGATGTGAACAAAAGACACCTTTGCCTTGCGTAACTGTACTTGAGTACCTTCGCCGCAATCGATTAAAAATCGATGCCCCTTGATATCAAAAAGTTGTGCAGTTGGATTTTTGTGCTCATGCGGACTTGCAGAATGACATCCTAAAATTGTTAATTTCATAAATAGCCTAAGTCTCGTTCAATCTCTTCCATGTCAACCAAGTCCAAGGCTTCTTGAAGCGTTGGCGCAACTGAAATATTTTCTGGCAACGCATCAACTTTCATATGCCCAACCACAATAACAAAAGATTTTTTTACCTGTTCTTTGTTGTAAACACTTAGCTCAGAAAATTCTAACACATGGATAGGGTCAATTTCTGTTACTTTTGATAAATCCACTACAATATTTTGTTGATGCATATTTTTGTAGTGCGCCTTTACCTGGTTGCGAAAGTCAGCACCAATAGGATCGTGGGCTTCCCACAAAAAAATGGTTGTATTTTCTTGTTGCGAAATTTGCATAATCTACTTTTTTGCTGCTAAAAGATACAATACCGCCATTCGGATAGCAACACCATTCTCAACTTGGTCTAAAATAATAGATTCATTTGAATCTACTACTTCGCTTGAAAGTTCCACCCCTCTATTGATGGGGCCTGGATGCATAATCACAATTTCTTTGTCAAGTGCATCAAGCATGGGTTTGGTGATGCCATAAAAAGCTGCGTATTCTCTGTTAGATGGAAAATAACTTGCTGACATACGCTCAAACTGTACGCGTAGCACATTGGCCACGTCACACCATGCAAGGGCTTTTTTCACATCTGTTTCTACGGTCACCCCCAAACTTGTAATATGTTTTGGTATCAACGTAGATGGGCCGCAAACTTTTACCTCAGCGCCCAGTTTTTGGAGTGCGAAAATATTTGAGAGTGCTACGCGTGAGTGTAAAATATCTCCGATAATTACTACTTTTTTTCCTGCCACGTCGCCAAGACGCTCGGCTATAGAAAAGGTGTCGAGCAACGCCTGAGTTGGGTGCTCGTGAGCGCCGTCACCTGCGTTGATTATGGTAGCATCAACATGCTGTGCCAAAAAGCTAGCTGCTCCTGCGCTTGAGTGACGCATAACTACCATGTCTACTTTCATGGACAAGATATTATTTACCGTATCAATGAGCGTCTCTCCCTTTTTCAGAGAAGACATTGACGCGGCAAAATTGATAACATCTGCAGAGAGGCGTTTCTGTGCCAATTCAAACGATAATTTGGTACGTGTGCTGTTTTCAAAAAACAAATTGGCAATAGTTATATCACGTAACGAAGGTACTTTTTTTATAGGTCGATTTATAACCTCCTTAAACTGAGTTGCTGTCTCAAAAATAAGTTGAATATCGGCCTCGTTGAGGTATTTGATGCCCAGTAAATGCTTTACGCTCAGTTCGCTCATACTATTTATTAACTAAATAAACTGCATCTTCATTATCTTCTTCTTTCCAACACACTACAACTTGCTCGTTTTGAATAGCATCCACTTGGCGTCCACAAAAATCGGGCTGTATGGGTAAGTGTCTTGAAAATCGCCTATCAATAAGCGTAAGCAATTGAATATCCGCAGGACGGCCATAAGAATCAATTGCAGTAAGTGCCGCCCGAATGCTGCGTCCGGTATATAGCACGTCGTCTATTAGTACGATGCGTTTGTTTTCTACTCCCGCCTCCATATTGTTGGTATTGGGGTTCAATACTTTATCGCCACGGCGAAAATCATCTCTAAAAAAAGTGATATCAAGTTTGCTTAGCTGTACGTTGTGTACATTGTAATCGTGTGTTAGTATGTGAAGCAAACGTTCGGCAAGACGCACACCGCGTGGTTGCAATCCAACCAATAGCGTTTGATTAAAATTGCCGTGAGATTCTTTAAGTTGACAAGCTAAACGAAAAAGGATGATGCGGAGGTCTTCGGCACTAAGTAGTAGCTTTTGGCTCATCCAATAATTTTTACAAAAATAGAAAAAATTGATGGTTTTAAGCGTTTTTTTCAATTTCAAAAAAAATCCTACATTTGAGTAACCTTTAATCTTATTATTATGCTTACAAAAGCCTACCGTTATTTTTCAGGAAGTTACTACCAACTTATCCCATTAACTATTATCATCCAGGCTTGCATTGGCTCTGTAGTTGTCTATTTTTTATTACAAGGAAAGCCAACTATCTGGGATATGATTCAATTGTTCTGTTGTGTGGCAGCTACTAATATGTATTTGGGCGCAATTCTGGGTCAAATTCACGTGAAAAAAGTTTTTGCACTTTTCATTATTGGTTTAATCATAAATATCATTTTATTGACAATTCAGCTAATGAGTTAAATAAATTTTACTTCAAAAACTATGCTTGCAAATAGCAGGGTATTGACTTATTTCAAAGAATGCAATAGTACTAAAACCAAAAAAAGCGCCTTATGGGCGCTTTTTTTAGTTATGTATGATTTATAAACTACAACCACTCTACTGCACCACTTGCAAGCTGATACACGCCGCCTTTAATGGCGATGCTACCCTCTGTTTCAAGCTCAGCCAGAATAGGACTCATGTTGCGAATTTCAGCAATAGTATGTTGTACATTTTCAGCAATTGCTGCATTAACAAAAGTCGTGTTTCCACTGTCATAAGGCCCCTCAACTGTAGCTTTCACACTGTCAACAGCAGGTTGAATATTTGACAGTAGGGCGGTAATATTACCAAGCTCAACGCCGTCGCATGCAGCTTTTACTGCGCCGCAACCTTCATGACCCAAAACAACGATAAGTTTACTTCCCGCAACCTTACAGGCATACTCCATACTTGCAACGATGTCGGTGTTCGCGAAATTTCCAGCAACACGAGCTACAAATACATCGCCCAAGGCTTGATCGAAAACTTCTTCTACGACAACGCGAGAGTCAATACAAGACAAGACAATCGCTTGCGGCGCCTGACCTGAAACGCAAGCGGCGCGTAAACTATTACTATCTACTTCTGTAAGTGAATCGCTGGTATAATTTGCATTTCCTTTTTTTAGATTATCAAGCACTGTTTCTGGCGTAAGTTGTGCTTGAGCATCAGCTGTTAAAATATCATTTCTCATAATTCAATTATTTATCTAGTGATTTAATGTGTTTTAAAAAATCGGGGAGTTCCTCAAAAATATTTGCCGCAGGAACCAATCGCGGTACCAAACCAATTCGCTCCATCATATAGCGTGGTTGACTTGGTAAATGAATAAAGTGAACTTTTTTGTTATCGTTAGCTAAATCTACCAATAAGTCTTCAAGAGCATAGAGTCCTGATTGATCAATATATTCCATTCGGTCAAAGCGGAACAACACTGTTTCGGCAGTTGAAGGGATTTCTTTAGCTAATTTGCTAAACCCATCTGTAGATCCAAAAAATAACGGCCCATTGATGTGTTTAATCGCAATTTTATCACTTTTTAGTAAAGTACTTTCTTTCTCATCTGCCCAAAGTTTTTCTTTGCTCCCAGATGACACTTTAGACCTACTTTCAGTAAGGTCGCCTATCTTTTTCATAAACATCAACGATGCCATAACAAGACCAATGCCAACCGCATAAACCAAGTTCCAAACAGTAGAAAGTAGCATTACAACAAGCATAACAACCACTTCAGAACTAATACCCATTTTACCAATTTTGATGTCTCGTGGTAGTGAAGGAATAGCACGAAGCCCTTTGTAATCCATCACACCAATTCCAACAGTAACTAAAATACCCGCAAGTACTGCAGCAGGGATGGTTGATGCGGCATTACTGAACAA
>CATIMP010000076.1 GCA_949528465.1 Bacteroidota bacterium
ACTTGCACTTCGGCGGTAGTTTTCGGCAATTCACTTGGTGTAAAATGTTGACTTCGATCTATATATCGATGTGGGAAAAAATAAAGCAAATCTTGTAAGGTGTGTATACCCAACTCTTTTTTAAGCAGTTGCGCTCTATTAGGCCCAACGCCTTTGAGGTAATCAATCGGTTTTTGAAGAAGCACTGACATAAAAAACGAAGATAATAGTTTCCTGTTAATAACTATTTGTGATGTGACTTTATCAAGCGTTGTGGTTTGGCTATTTTCACTTTTAAATCAGCACTTTGGAAAACTACCTCCAATTACTTAACGAAGCCCAACAGAAACCCACAATTCACAAAGAGGGTCCGCTAATGGTTATTGCGGGTGCTGGCTCTGGAAAAACACGCGTATTAACGTACCGAATTGCGTATTTGATGCAACAAGGTGTTGATTCATTTTCCATTTTAGCACTAACATTTACCAATAAGGCTGCTCGAGAAATGAAAGCGCGTATCGCTCAAATTGTAGGGGAGAGCGAGGCAAAAAACTTGTGGATGGGGACGTTTCACTCTGTATTTGCCCGAATACTTCGTTCCGAAGCAGATAGGTTAGGATATCCATCCAGTTTTACAATTTACGACACCCAAGACTCTGAGCGATTATTATCGTCTGTTATCAAAGAATTAAAACTCGATAAAGATTTATATAAAGTAAAACAGATTCGCGCGCGCATATCTTCTTTTAAAAACAGCCTTATTACGGTTCGTGCCTATTACAATAACCCTGAACTTGTTGAAGCAGACCGCGAGTCAAAACGTCCAGAAATGGGTGCTATTTACAAAGAATATGTAGATAGATGCTTTAAGGCAGGCGCTATGGATTTTGATGATTTATTACTTAAAACGAATGAATTATTGAATCGTTTTCCAGATGTATTGGCAAAATATCAAGAACGTTTCCGCTATATTTTGGTTGACGAGTATCAAGATACAAATCACTCGCAATACCTTATTGTTCGTGCTTTGGCAGACCGTTATCAAAATATTTGTGTTGTTGGTGATGATGCACAAAGTATTTATGCATTTCGAGGTGCGAATATTCAGAATATCTTAAATTTTCAGCGTGATTATCCTGATGCTGGCGTATATCGATTGGAACAAAACTACCGTTCTTCGGGGAGTATTGTACAGGCTGCTAATGCCGTTATTGCACACAATACAAACCGCTTAGAGAAAAATGTGTGGACGGCAAATCCCGAGGGACATAAAATCATTATTCATCGGAGTCCAACAGATGGAGAAGAGGGTCGTTATGTAGCCGGTGATATTTTTGAGCGTGCCATGCAATCGCAATTAGGCTATGAGGATTTTTCCATTCTCTACCGCACAAATGCGCAGTCAAGAGCCATGGAAGACTCGCTTCGAAAGCGAAATATTCCATACAGGGTTTACGGCGGTGTGTCGTTCTATCAACGAAAAGAAATCAAAGATGTATTGGCGTATTTACGCCTTTTGATAAATCCAAGCGACGAAGAAAGCCTTAAGCGTATTATCAATTATCCAATGCGTGGTATTGGACAAACGACTATCGATAAGCTTATTGTGGCTGCGAAAACCCATCAACGTACGCTGTTCGAAGTGTTGGAGCAGGTACAGGAACTGCCGCTAAACATCAATGCAGGAACGCGCACCAAATTGATGAACTTCTATACCATGATTGCGTCATTCAGAACGCAACTTGACACTCTTGATGCCTTTGAAATGGCGGATTTGGTTACCAAGAAAGTTGGCTTGGTAACCGAGCTTAAAAAAGAAGGCACTCCTGAAGCAATTACTCGAGTAGAAAACATCGAGGAACTGCTAAACGGAATTAAAGATTTTGTCGATGGGCAGCGTGAACTTGTTGACGCTACAGGTTCGCTAGTTGAATTTTTAGAAGACGTTGCGCTGGCAACCGATTTTGACAACGAGGTGCAAGACCAAAATGCTGTATCGCTGATGACCATTCACCTTGCTAAAGGATTGGAATTCCCTAATGTTTACATCGTTGGATTAGAAGAAGATTTGTTTCCTTCCGCCATGAGTGTAAATACACGCGCAGAGTTAGAAGAAGAACGACGCTTGTTTTATGTGGCGCTGACACGTGCTGAGAAACGCGTTACGTTGACCTATACATTATCCAGATATCGTTGGGGGAAAATTATCGATGCAGAACCCAGTAGGTTTTTAACTGAATTGGATGATTCTTGTGTGGATAATCAAGTGGTGAAAGACGATTATACGTTTAAACCCATGATGGACACTTCCGTTTTTGATGCACCAGATCCCAACAGAGTTCGCTTTAAAACATTACAAAAAAAGAAAACCACAGCTGTTCCTCCAAAGGCGCGTATGAAAGCCGTTTCTAAAACAGGTGAAGCACCTTCGTTAGAGGTATCTGAAATTACCAATGGCGCACGTGTTTCCCACAGTCGTTTTGGTTTTGGAACAGTTATAAATATAGAGGGGAGTGGTAACGATGCAAAAGCGCTTATTCGCTTTGATCAGTCGGGAGAAAAGAACTTACTGCTGCGTTTTGCAAAACTTAAAATAGTCTCATAAAAAAAGCTGCCCGGAGGCAGCTTTAAAATCGTTATAAAATCTTAAAATTAGTTAGAAGCGGCTTCCATTCCTTTTTCTAATAAATCAAAGAATTGGTCAAGTTTTGGAAGTACAACTATTCGCGTTCTTCTGTTTTTAGCACGTCCGGTAAGTGTGCCATTATCATCTATTGGAACATAAGAGCTACGTCCGGCAGCAGTCATGCGTGCTGGATCTACTAAGAAGTCTTCTTGAAGAATACGTACTACTGCTGTTGCACGTTTTACACTCAAATCCCAATTATCTACAAGCACATTGCTATCTGTTTTCACAGGAACATTGTCTGTGTGACCTTCAACCATAAATTCTAAATCTGTTTTATCATTGATAACGCGTGCTACTTTGCCTAACACTTCTTTTGCACGGTTAGTAACCGAGTAGCTTCCGCTACGGAATAAAAGTTTATCTGAAATAGAAATAAACACCACACCTTTTTCAACATTTACCTCAATATCTGAATCGTTGATGTCAACAAGTGCACCCTTAAGACTTGTTACCAAAGCTAGGGTAACGGAATCTCTACGTGTTACTGCATCTTGCATACGTGTGATACGGATGTCTTTTTCTTTTAAAGACTCCAAAGAACGCTCTAAGTTTTCAGCACCTTTTTGCGACAGTGTCGTAAGATTACCCATATTATTGATAAGCTCTTGATTGTTTGCTTTTAAGAAGTTGATTTGATCGCGAAGTGCCGTAACGTTAGCATCACTTTTTGCTTTTTCGTCTATGCAAGCGTTAAGCTTAACAGATGCAGAGTTCAGCAAATCTTTCGTTTCTTTATGACTTGATTCTAGTGTACTGTATTTTTTTTGAGACACACAAGAGGAAAAAAGAACGGGTATTGCAAGTAATAGGATTAGGATTTTATTCATCATCAATTTATTTATAAATGTAAAATTAATAGTAAAACGTTGATTAGATGTGTTTTCTTGTGTTAATTTTTTAAAAAAATAAATTTGTTTTATCGCTTATTTTCTGGAAAGTCGGTGACCGACTAATGCAAAATATAAAATTATGACGTAGCAAGGAAGTAAACGAATACGATTGAAAACATGTTGTACTTATTAAATTTTGATTAAATTGTAAATCAAAACAACACATAATGAAATTCTTAACGACATACTATCCAATATTGTTAGCATTTGTCAGTTTTGTGTATTCTGTTTATTTGTGGTTTACAGGCAATGAACTGGAAGGAATTTATGTAGGGCTTTGGCCCATAACCATTCTGGGTTTTGCCATTGCCATAAGACAACGTAGGAGAGATGACAAATAAAATAATGTTCTTTATCGGATTTGCTATTGTGGTAGTGTATGGGTATTTTTTACTTAGTATCGTAACAAGCCAATACAAGGCAAAACAGCGCAACGCAGCAGACGATTACGATGTACAAGACTTAGACGGCATGGGCAACCAAGGACGCATACCCAATAAAAAACCAAAAAACAGGGCGTAATTAGTATCTAAAAGATAATTCAGGTTTCATAAACCAAACCCTAACTATTTAACATATATTTGCACCTCCTAAATGAATTGGTCAAATTGAATAGCTATGGTTGGCTCTTTTTTTGGCCTTTTCGCTTTTTAGGGCTTAATTCTTCTGTAATTTAGATTTTAGCTTTTATTTATAGCAACGATATTACTTCCCAATACAAAAAGTAACATAACAATAATTTAAACTGTTGGAGTGTGTTTTATTTAATAAATGACACACATATGACACACGAGTGTTATTTTTTTAACAGATATGTGGTACTAAAATCAGTCATTATTATAGCTATTTGCGTCATTTATACCTACATATTCAACCCTAAAACTCTTCTGCTCATAATTGGTTTCTTTGTAGCTGTGAGATAGCTTGGGGATACAGTAATTCAATGCTATATCCAACAGCTTAATTTTATTGGCAACTGTGAGGCTTGTTGATGACAGTTCTTCAATAGTACCATCTATTAGTTCAACAAGTTTACTCTTTACTTCTGTGGTTACTTTATTAGGAGTGCCTTTTCTTCTACCACCGTATTTCTTGCCTGTATTATTTGCCATACTATTTTATACTATTGTAGGTTAAGTAAGTTATGGAGTAATTAGTTTATTTACTATTGCTTTTAGTTCGTCTATTTCAAATTGTTGTTTATTGAGTTTTGCCTCTTGCTCATTCATCTTACTGTCTTGCTCTTTTAAGGCATTTATAAGCACAGGAACAAGCCCTTGATAGTTTACTGACTTAACGCCATTGCTTTCTGATACAAGTTCAGGAAACACTTTCTCTATGTCTTGTGCAAGTACACCTATCTTTTGTTTCTTGTTCTCATCTTTTTTCATAGTATAGGTCTTACCATCTATTTTTAATAGTTTGGCAAGCGTGCTACCAAGTGAAATGATATCAGCCTTAAGACGCGCATCCGAGTTAATACTTAAATCTCCTGCTATAGTTGTAGTGCCGTCAAATAATACCGTTAATGCATCGCTTCTGCTATCATTAGCTGTTCCATTTCCTATTACAAAAGCAGGGGCTAATGTAGATAATGAATTCCAACTTGTCTCTGAATATCCTGAAGAATTGTAATATCCGATTACTACAGAAGCAAAATCACTTGCTTTTGTAAATGCACCCATAACTGTAGAATAATTTCCACTTGCTGTAGTTTCTCTTCCCATAGCTGTAGACCAATTTTGAGTTACTTTTGTTCTAAAACCCATAGCTGTAGACCAATTTCCACTTACTGTTGTCTCTGCGCCCATAGCTGTAGAATAATCTCCACTTGCTGTTGTATCATAACCCATAGCTCTAGAATGATTTCCACTTGCTACGTTGTTGTTTGATTGTATACCATTACCACTTGTATTATTAAAACTAAATGGAGAACTTACAGAAAGATTAGTAAGCTGTGAACCATCTCCTATAAATGCTGTTGCTGTAACAGAACCTGCAACGTTTGTAGTACCGTCAAAGAGTACTGTTAGTGCATCGCTTCTGCTGTCATTAGCTGTTCCATTTCCTATTACAAAAGCTGTGTTTTCTGTACTAAACTGTGTAGCACTATTAGTAACTGTTGAGCCTAATAAGTTGTATTCACCAATCACTAATGATGACCTGTC
>CATIMP010000077.1 GCA_949528465.1 Bacteroidota bacterium
AACGTTGCATCCAGTCGTCAAACATGGCAAATTCGGATACAATTTCTGCTTGTTGTGCTGCTATATTCATAAGTTAAAGATACGAATTAACGCAACATACTAACTGCTTTTTCAACGCCCGTTATAAATCGTTCTACTTCTTCGTGGGTGTTATAAAAGGCAAATGATGCACGTACCGTTCCTGGAATTTGATAAAAATCCATAATCGGTTGGCAGCAATGATGACCTGTTCTAACGGCAATTCCCATTTTGTCAAGAAGCGTTCCAATGTCGTAAGGGTGTAACCCTTCTACATTAAATGAAATTACGGCTACTTTGTTTTGCACATCGCCATAAATACGCAAGCCTTCAATTTTATTTAGCTTTTCTGTCGCGTGTTGTAGCAAGTCGTTTTCGTGGGCTGCAATGGCATCAAAACCAATACCGCTCATATAATCAACAGCAGCCCCAAAACCTACACCACCCGCAATGTTTGGTGTGCCTGCCTCAAACTTGTGGGGCAAATCGGCGTAGGTGGTTTTTTCAAAGGTTACTTGATCTATCATTTCACCCCCTCCTTGATAAGGTGGAAGTTTACGTAGCCATTCTTCTTTGCCATAAAGCATGCCAATTCCTGTTGGGCCGCAAATTTTATGTGCCGATGTTGTATAAAAATCCGCATTCAGTGCTTGTACATCAGGAACCAAATGCGGCGTAGCTTGTGCGCCATCAATAAGCACGGCAGCACCAACCGCATGTGCTTTTTCAATAATGTGTTCAACGGGGTTGATAATTCCCAATGCATTGGAAACGTGATTCACAAAAACTACTTTGGTGCGTGTGTTTACAAGTTGGTCAAAAGCGTCTATGTCTAAGACTCCCGCATCAGTCATTGGTATAACCTTGAGCGTTGCGCCAGTGCGCTCACACAACATTTGCCACGGTACAATATTAGCGTGATGTTCTAACGCAGATACAATGAGTTCATCGCCTTGTTTTAGCAATGACGCAAATCCATTTGCCACCAAATTAATGGCGTGAGTAGTACCCGAAGTTAAGATAATTTCATGCGCGTGTGCTGCATTAAAATGCTGCTGAATTTTTTGTCTTGCGGCCTCGTACTGATCTGTAGCTTCTTGGCTTAATGCATGTACGCCTCTGTGAATATTAGCGTTGGTGTGTTTGTAATAATCACTAATTGCATCAATTACTTGGAGTGGCGTTTGCGATGTTGCAGCGTTATCCAAATACACCAATGGCTGTCCATTTACCTCACGATGCAAAATGGGAAAGTCATTTCTAATTTGATCTATATCAAGCGAGGTTTTATACATCAAACCCAATATTTACACCCAACTTATTCGCAATCAATTTATTGATGCGTTTTTTTACCGAATCAATTTGAACACTTTGCAATATGTTATTCGCAAAGGCATAGGTTAGCAACCCGCGCGCTTCCTTTTTGGGAATACCACGAGATTGCAGATAGAAAAGCGCATCTTCATCTAATTGACCAATAGTACAACCGTGGCTACATTTTACATCGTCTGCAAAAATTTCAAGCTGTGGTTTTGTATTAATGCTTGCCTTGTCGTCCATCAAAATATTGTTGTTTTGTTGAAAGGCATTGGTTTTTTGCGCTTCTTTTTCAACAATGATTTTTCCGTTAAATACACCCGTAGCATTTTCGGCATAAATGCCTTTATAGTCCTGATGACTTTCGCTGTTAGGTTGTGCGTGATGCACTAGTGTGTGATGATCTACAAACTGCTTTCCTTCAATAAGGGTAATACCTTTCATCGTAGAGTTGATTTCGGGTGATTTGTGGTAGAAATTCAGGTTATTCCGTGTGAGTTTCCCACCAAACGAGAAGGTATGCACCTTGGCGTGACTGTGTTTTTGTTGCGAAATAAAAGTGCTATCTACAAGCGATGCTTCGGAGTTGTCGTTTTGGATTTTATAGTAGTCCAACTGCGCATTTTGTTCCGTAAATATTTCGGTAACCACATTGGTAAACGTAGCGCCAGATGACAAACTTTGATGACGTTCTACAATTTGTATTTCGGCATTTTTAGCCAACACAATCAAATTGCGAGGCTGAAGTATCATATTTGGATTTTTGTCCGTAGCAAAATGAATAATTTGTACAGGCTTTTCTACTACTTTTCCTTCGGGAACATAAATATATGCACCTTCTTTGGTAAAGGCTGTGTTAAGCGCCGTTAGCGATGCCTCCTTTTCGGCAATTTGGTTAAAGTATTTTTTGATTACAGGTGCAAATTTTCGTTTTGTAAGTGCTGCAGACAACAAACAAACGTCCACTCCGTCATGCGTGGTTTCAGACAAATACGCATTGTAAATACCATCTACAAATACAATTTTAAAGGTGTCTACGTCTTGTAAAATATATGGTTTAACCTCTTCGAGTTTTAGGTTTACTTCCTCTTTTGGAAATACCGAAAAATTGGTTTTTGTGAGCGTTCTAAGCGAGGTGTATTTCCAATCTTCAAGCTTTTTTGTGGGAAAGCCTTGTTGCTCAAATACTTCAATGGCAGCAGCGCGCACGTCTTGAAGTTTGCGCTGTGGGCCGTCTTGGGCATCAAATGCCAAATACGAAGACAATAAGGTTTCTTTTAAGTCCATTATGCGCCTTGTTTTATCCAGTCGTAGCCTTTTTCTTCAAGTTCTAGTGCCAAGTCCTTAGTCCCGGATTTTACAATTCTACCTTCGTGCAATACATGTACAAAGTCAGGAACGATATAATCTAACAATCGCTGGTAGTGCGTAATCACCACAATTGCGTTGTCCTTGCCTTTTAGTTTGTTTACGCCATTAGCTACAATGCGGAGCGCATCAATATCAAGACCAGAATCGGTTTCGTCTAAAATGGCAAGTTTGGGTTCAAGCATTGCCATTTGAAAAATTTCGTTTCGCTTCTTTTCACCACCAGAAAACCCTTCGTTAAGGGAGCGAGACAAAAACCGCGAATCGATTTCTAAAAGCGCCGCTTTTTCACGTATTTTTTTAAGCATTTCGTTGGCAGGCATATCGTCAAGTCCTTGTGCTTTACGGTTTTGATTAATGGCCGTTTTGATAAAATTAGTTACCGATACGCCAGGAATTTCTACAGGATATTGGAAGGATAAAAAGATACCAAGATGAGCGCGTTCGTCTGCGCTAAGTTCGGCAATATCATCGCCATTAAATAAAATGCTTCCTTGCGAAACGTCGTATTCTTCATGACCAGCAATCACGGTTGAAAGTGTGCTTTTTCCAGAGCCATTAGGCCCCATAATGGCATGCACTTCGCCAGGTTTTACATCTAAATTAATTCCTTGGAGAATGGTTTTGCCTTCGCAACCGGCATGTAAATTATCAATGCTTAGCATGTGTTAGTTGGGTTTGAGAATAGAGTTGTCTATGGGATTCACTAATGAATCTATTGATGTGATTTTAATACGTTTGTCCCAACCTTCTTCATCGGGTTGTTTAGTTTCAACGGCTCCCTTAACGTAAACAGGGATCATGTCGTATTCGTCTCGCTTTATTGTGGTGCACAGATCGTGAAGCGCATGCATTTTTTCGTCTATAATAACGCCATAAATTTCAGTGCCAGTATTGAGCACTGCTGCATCTGCCAAGTATAAAAACTCGCCGTAAAATTGCGGATTAACATCTGTTTTTTTTGGCGTTTGCGTGCAGGAAGCAAACACTAAAAGGAATAAATAAATATAATTTTTCATGATTTAGGATTTAACCAACAGAGCCTTCAAGTGAAATTTCAAGTAGTTTTTGTGCTTCCACAGCAAACTCCATCGGAAGTTTATTTAGTACTTCTTTACTAAAACCATTGACAATAAGCGCAATGGCTTTTTCGGTATCAATACCACGTTGGTTACAGTAAAAAATTTGGTCTTCACCAATTTTACTGGTCGTAGCTTCATGTTCAATTTTTGCAGTTTTGCTTTTTGCTTCAATGTAAGGAAAGGTATGCGCGCCACATTTGTTTCCCATAAGAAGCGAGTCACATTGCGAAAAATTTCGGGCATTTTTAGCATTAGCTCCAACTTTTACCAATCCGCGGTAACTGTTTTGCGAGTGCCCAGCAGAGATCCCTTTGGAAATAATCGTACTCTTAGTACGTTTGCCCAAATGAATCATTTTAGTGCCCGTATCGGCTTGCTGAAAATTGTTTGTAAGTGCAATGGAATAAAATTCGCCAATACTATCGTTACCTTTCAAAATACACGATGGATATTTCCATGTAACGGCAGAACCTGTTTCGACTTGCGTCCATGAAATTTTTGAACGTTCGTGGCAAATCCCACGTTTGGTCACAAAATTAAATACCCCTCCTTTTCCGTCTTTATCGCCTGGAAACCAGTTCTGAACGGTCGAGTATTTGATTTCAGCGTCATCAAGGGCAATAAGTTCTACAACCGCAGCGTGCAACTGATTTTCATCTCGTGCAGGTGCGGTACAACCTTCCAAATAACTGACGTAGCTACCTTCGTCAGCAATCACAAGTGTGCGTTCAAACTGCCCTGTTCCCGCCTGATTAATACGAAAATAGGTAGAGAGTTCCATTGGGCAATGCACTCCTTTAGGAATGTAGCAAAATGATCCATCTGAAAACACTGCCGAATTTAGTGCTGCGTAGTAATTATCCGTACGCGGAATTACAGCGCCAATATATTTTTGAACCAATTCGGGATGCTCCTGAATGGCTTCTGAAATAGAACAAAAAATAATACCTTTTTCAGCCAACGTATCTTTAAAAGTAGTCGCAACAGAAACGGAATCCATTACGATATCTACGGCAACGCCTGCTAATTTTTTTTGCTCATCGAGAGAAATTCCTAGTTTTTCAAAGGTTTTAAGCAGCTCGGGATCTACTTCGTCTAGGCTGTCGTACTTCACTTGCGCCTTGGGTGCAGAGTAGTACGCAATGCTTTGCAAGTCCGGTTTTTCGTAGTTTACATTTGCCCAATCGGGCTCATCCATTTGTTGGAATTTTTCAAAGGCTTCTAGGCGCCATTTGGTCATCCAAGCAGGTTCGTTTTTGCGTGCCGAAATAGCACGAACAATATCTTCGTTTAGCCCAACAGGAAATGTATCGGATTCAATATCAGTGTAAAATCCGTATTCATACTCTTTGGTTTCGAGTTCTTTTTTTAATTCTTCTTCCGTGTATGCCATAGCTATATTTTTAAAGCGAAAAACTTTCACCGCACCCACAAGTCCTGTTGGCGTTTGGATTGTTAAACACAAATCCTTTACCGTTTAATCCTCCCGAATACTCAAGTGTAGTTCCAACAAGATATAAAAAGCTTTTTTTATCCACAACAATGCGGACTTCATTGTCTTCAAAAATTTTGTCGTTTTCACCCAATGCTTCATCAAATGTTAATTCATAAGACAAGCCAGAGCAACCGCCACTTTTAACACCAACGCGCACAAAATGTGACTGCGAATCAACACCGTCTTGCTGCATCATATGCACCACTTGGTCTCGGGCTTCTGGAGAAACTTTTATCATAGGCTTATTTGGATTGATTCCAAAGTACAAATATACCACATTTTACTACGATACAACAGCGTCACAATTGACTTTTCAAATAGCACGATAACAGCTTGTTACTGCATAAAAAAGAATCATCTCAAAATACGCTAAGTTTGCAGCATGATTGAAGACCAAAAACCTTCCAAAACCACACTGGAATCGTTGGGCGAATTTGCCCTAATCGAACATCTTACAAAATCCGCTAAAGCGACCTTACCTTCTACCAA
>CATIMP010000078.1 GCA_949528465.1 Bacteroidota bacterium
AATGCGGTGTATATTTGCACGCACCTAACGCAAACGGTCTGGTAGTTCAGCTGGTTAGAATACATGCCTGTCACGCATGGGGTCGCGGGTTCGAGTCCCGTCCAGACCGCTAAGCACTTCAAGTGCTTTTGAAATCAACGCGTTGTGTTGCTTGCAGACAATTGTTTGCAAGAGGTTCGTAGATGAACCCATGAGAAGCTTTCCTGAATTGGAGGGCTTTTTTGCTTTACAGGTATTACATTTGTGGTAAATTTTGACAATGAGTTTTATTCATTCGCTCCTTTTTTTGCGCTGTCCTAAATGTAGGACTGGCAAAATGTTTCAACATAAACCCTATAGCTTTAAAGGAGTAACCTCGCTAAATAAAAAGTGTCCGCATTGTAATACATCCTACCAATTGGAGCCTTCTTTTTTCTATGGTTCTATGTATGTTTCGTATGCTTTAGGCGTAGCACTGGCGGTGGCGGTATATGTATTGCTACTGCTCTTTGGATTGGGGAAAAATGGACTTACCGCATTTTTTGCTATTGTTGCTACTATCGTGGTGCTTGCGCCTTATGTATATCAACTTTCAAAAGTGATATGGGCGAGTTTCTTTATTAAATACGATCCCAAAATATCTGATAAAAACTAGGCAATCGCCTGTTGTTCAAATTCAAATAACGTAAGGTGGAAAAAAGTAGCAGATGCTAAGATGTGATCAAAAATATCTGCAGAAATCATTTCGTGATTTTTCCACGCCTTGTCGGTAGTAAAAGCATATACCTCCAAAGGAATGCCATTAGGAGTTGGCGCAAGTTGCCTACACATTACTGTTAGATTTTGATTAATGGTTGGATGTTGCTCCAAATAGGTTTCAATATACAATCGAAATAGGCCAATATTGGTAAGGTTTCTACCGTTTAACGGAACAGAAGTATCGGTTTTCAAAGACGCGTTATATGCAGCTACCTCTGATTTTTTCTCTTCTACAATTGCTTTAAATCGTTCCAACTGTGTAATACCCGTTAATTCTTTATCGGTTAAAAAGCGTACCGAAGATGCACGAATGTAAAGTGGACGTTTAATACGTCTACCTTCAGATTCGCTCATGCCACGCCAGTTTTTTATAGAACTCGACAATAATTTATAGGTTGGAACGGTAGTAATGGTATTATCGAAGTTTTGAATTTTAATGGTTGATAGGTTAATTTCAATTACAGAACCATCCGCTCCGTAAGACTCCATGGTAATCCAATCGCCAATACGGACCAAATCGTTCGCCGCAATTTGAATACTTGCCACAAACCCTAAAATGGTGTCTTTAAACACCAATAATATAACTGCCGAAAGTGCGCCAAGACCTGTGAAAAAGTAAACCAAATCTTTCCCTGAAAGAATCGAAAAAGTTAGCAGCAGTCCTATTCCCCATAAGAAAATCATAACCACTTGAATGTAGCTTTCTATGGGCTTATCTTTGAACTGCGTACGACTTTGCAACTCTTTTTTAAGCGTTCGTAGCAAACTGCGCAATGTGGTAATCGTTACAAAAACAGCATAAACATCCAGAATCGCATGAAGCCAAGTTTCGATGGTTGTATTACCGTTTGCCCAAAATACAACCCATGCACTTAAGAAAAAATAAGGAGCAAAGCGCGATATGTTTTTTGGAAATTTAGTTGCTATTAAGGAGTCGTCTATGGTCGTTTTTGTTGATGCTGCAATGCGATGAAACAAACGAACAAGAATAAATCGTACGAATACGCGTAGCAACCAAGCTGCGGTTAACAGGATTAAAGTAAGTAACGTAAAGTCTGCCCACCATGCCAATGTTGCTGACCAGCCCAACCCAGTTAAGAAGTCATTAAGTATATGCATAAAGCGAAATTAGTCAATTCTCGCTGACAAATACTATATTTAACTGTCCAAAAAAAAACACCCGCACCTAAAAAGGTACGGGCGTCAAAACAATAACCAATAAAATGTTACGACATTACGTTTAATATGAATCACGAATCGTGCCAAACTTATAGTTTGTCGAAATATCCCATTATTTTTCTTTTTATTTCCCTGTTTATAGGGCTGAAAAGTGGCGCTCAAAGCAGTGAAACGTTTGATATAAGCATTAGTCAGATTGAATA
>CATIMP010000079.1 GCA_949528465.1 Bacteroidota bacterium
ATTGCACTTGGTAAAGAGGACTGGAAAGGCATGATGAAATCGTTTTATAACGATTTTCACCCTGTTGTTGAGGACGTTCGCGAAAATGCGCAACGTGAAATTGGTGAACGTGTTTTGGGTGTTGATCCCAAATCGGGGCGTCAACTTAGTGTGCGCTTAGGAAAGTTTGGTGCAATGGCGCAAATAGGTACGGTAGATGATGAAGAAAAGCCACTTTTTGCCAGTCTCCACCCCGAACAGCAGTTGGCAAAAATTACATTCAAAGAAGCTTTAGACTTGTTTAAACTGCCCTTGCACTTGGGTGAATATGATGCGGAGGCTGTAGAGGTCAATAATGGTCGTTATGGACCTTATGTGCGTCACGGGAAATCATTTGTTTCATTGCCAAAAGGCAAAAATCCGTTGACTACTACTTTAGACGAAGCCATAGCACTTATTGAAGAAAAACGCCTTGCGGATGCACCCATAGCTACATACGAAGAATTGCCAGTAACTAAGGGGGTTGGTCGCTTTGGTCCATTCATTAAGTGGAACGGATGGTTTATTAACGTGTCTAAAAAGTATGATTTTGACACTTTATCTGAGGATGATATTGCAATGCTTATTGAAGACAAAAAGAAGAAGGAAGCCGAGCGTATTGTGAAAAACTGGGAAGACGAAGGCGTGCGTATTGAAAAAGCGCGTTGGGGCAGACATAACCTAATTAAAGGCAAGCAAAAAGTAGAGCTTACAAAAGATGTAGATGTGTCTAAAATGACACTCACACAAGCCATGGCACTCTTAGAAAAGAAAAAACCAAAGAAAAATCGCGCCAAAAAGAAATAAGTGGATTTTGAATTTTTAAGCCCGATTGACGATAAATTGCTAGCGCATAACCTAATGCTACCTGAGCAAGTTTTGGGGCGAAATTTACGAATTCATACCAGGCAAGATGGTTTTCCTGACATAAAAGATATAAAAATTGCAATCGTCACTCTTGAACCACGATTAAGCAGGGGCGAATCTATTCACTTTAGATTTAGACAACAGTTTTACCAGCTATTTTCTGGAAACTGGGATTTTGTATGCGCGGACTTAGGGATTCTTAAAGCGGGAGAAAGCCCCGAGGACACTCTTTTTGCCTTGCAAACCTTGGTGCAGGAGATGCATCAGCGCAATATACTTACCATAATTGTTGGTGGAGAACAAGAAAATACGCTTGGGCTTTTTCGTGGGCTTAGTAAGATGAATACGTTTGTTAACCTAACTTCTATAGATTCACGTTTAGACTTTGGCGCACCCGGTGTTTTGGTTTCGGAGGAGAGTTATATGTCAAAAATAATTACCGAGAAACCAAATAATCTAAAGCAGTTTTCCAACTTGGGTTATCAGAGCTATTTCGTGTCTCAAGAAGAATTAGATTTAATGCAAAAACTCTTTTTTGATGCATATAGGTTGGGAGAAATCACCGCTGATATTCACGAATCTGAGCCTATTTTACGTGATACTGATATATTATCTGTAGATTTTAATGCTATTAAAGCCAATGAATTGGATTATAATAACGGGAATCCAAATGGATTTGATGGTACACAAATCTGTAGTTTGATGCGCTACGCTGGTCTAAGTGACAGACTTAGTGTTTTGGGGCTATTTGACATGCCATCTACTTCGAGAGCTGACCAACTACTTGCCCAAATGGTTTGGTATGTTTTAGAAGGATATTGTTACCGAGTTAACGAATATCCGTTTTCAATTCATGAGCCTTGTAAAAAATTTGTTGTACCACAAGAACAAGAAATGTTGATATTTTTTCGGAGTGAAAAAAGCCAGCGATGGTGGATAGAGGTTCCTAAGGATAGAACATATAATAATAAGAGAGAAACCACGTTATTACCATGTGCTGAAAAAGATTACAGAATGGCGCAAAAAGGAGATATCCCTGCACGGTGGTGGAAATCAGTACAACGAAGTATACATTAAATTCCATATTTTTGGAAATTACTTTATCGTTATAGAGTAACAAATTTAAAAAATTGAATGACAAAGGCACTGCTAATCTTTCTTGCAACGTTAATGGTAGTTGGTTGTAAATTAAGAGGAAAAAACCAAGGCGAACTTGTTGGCGTAAAACAAAAGAAGTTTTATGAATCCAAACCGCATGGTATGGCGTTAATACCTGGTGGTTCATTTATAATGGGTTCTTCAGATGAAGATATCATTGCGGCTAATGATAACATTACACGATCTGTTACGTTGCGCTCCTTTTGGATGGATGAAACCGAGATTACCAATGACGAATACAAGCAATTTGTCGAGTGGGTTAAAGATTCCATTATTAGAACAGAGCTAGCAAAATCTGCCCTACTTAATGGAGGGTATTTCTCCGTTTCCGAGTTTCCTTCTTCTGACGATGAAATCGATTCAAACCCCATATTGGCTTATTTGCCTCTTTACGATATGGATGATTTACAAGACGGTAACGAAGATGATAAAAGTGGGTACCAACAATATTTAGAAGAAAATTTTTCTGATTATGTTTCGAACTACTACGAAACGGAAGACTTACCTGATGATCAATTTCATTACCACTTACCGCTAAACAGGGACGTTGACATTATCAATTCTAGAGAGGATTATCCCGATGTAGAATATGCAAGAGTATTTGAAGAAATCATATACTTGCCCGAAAGTGAATGGTTTACTGGGGAGCCAACATTAAATACTAAATTGTTTAAATACCGATTTGAAAGTGTCGATTTAAAAGCAGCAGTTGCAAATCCTGACAGTGCACGATCTAACTTTACACGACATGAAGTTCACGAGGTATATCCCGACACTACAGTTTGGATTAAAGATTTTAAGTACAGCTACAACGAGCCAATGCACAACGATTATTTTTCGCATCGTGCGTATTCCAATTACCCCGTAGTTGGAATCAATTGGCATCAAGCACGAGCGTTTGCGCATTGGAGAACAAAAATTAGAAACGATTATTTACGAAGTAGAAAAAAGCGTAAATCTACCACAGGAAAATTTAGATTACCTACAGAAGTAGAGTGGGAGTATGCAGCTCGAGGTGGTTTGGAATCTGCAATTTATCCTTGGGGTGGCCCGTATTTGACAGATGATAGAGGTTGTTTTATGGCAAATTTTAAGCCAAAGCGTGGAAATTACGCAGCAGACTTATCACTTTACACAGTAGAAGCAGATTCGTATGAGCCTAATGATTATGGCTTGTTTAATATGTCGGGTAATGTTTCTGAATGGACAAACTCCACATATACCAAAGACACCTACGAATTTATGTCAACTGTAAACCCTAATTATGATAGCTTTAGTGACACACAAAAAGTTATTCGGGGTGGTTCATGGAAGGATGTAGCGTATTATTTACGTGTTGCATCTAGAGATTATGAATATGCAGATAGTGCCCGAAGTTATTTAGGTTTTCGCCTAGTACGGGACTATTTAGGCGCAAGTGAAGATCAATAACAATAAATATTAAAATGAAAAAAAACAAATTTCCCATACCTGAGAATGTATTAGAGCTTATGTTTGGCGCTGGTGCATCTGTTGTAATTATAGGTGCATTATTAAAGATTACACACAATGAATTTATATTTCCTGGCAACACTTGGTTAACGGCAGGTTTGGTAACAGAGGCGGTTATTTTCCTAATAGCAGGTTTAAGAGGTTTTGTAACCTTGCGCGAAAGCAGTCCTGGTGTTTCGGATGAAGAAGTAACAGATTTGTCTAGTATAGCACAGGAAGCACAGGCGTTGAAGTCTGCATACCAAAATGCGACGACCAAGTTGCAGACATTAGGATCAGATCTTTCAAACGCCTTAGGTGCTACCACATCATTTGAAGTTCCGTTGGACTTACCCACAAACATGAATAATTTAAATGCTAATGTTGCACACACAAATGAGACCTTAAAGCAGCTTTCCTTGCTTTATTCTGCAACAAAAGATGCGGTTTCAACAGAACCCACTGCGCATACACAGGTTATAGATGACTTAAATGCCCTTCAATCAGAGCTTTCCACCTTAAAACACACTATTGCCGACTTGAATGCTAAATATGCAGATATTCTTGGCGCAATGAAAAATTAGATATGGCAGGAGCAAAGCAAGATACGCGGCAAAAGATGATCAACATGATGTACTTGGTATTCATCGCCATGTTGGCGTTGAATATTAGTAAGGAAGTGTTGGCTACTCTTGGTCTAATCAATGACGATATTGCACAGGCTACCCAAGATTTGGTTGCTGATAGTGCTGAGAAGTACACAACGTTTGATAACAATGCAACCAACGAATACTACAGAGTCGCTGCTGAGAATACACCCAAAATAAAAGTGGTGACAGACGCTTATTATGCCTACATTGAATCCATAAAACAAGGGTTGATTGCAAGTGGAGAGAACAGCTATCGCATGGCGCGAGTAGATAAAACTACTGGAGTTGTGGATACCATTGTAGACTACCAAACGATGGATAAGTCGCAATACTTAGACGAGTTGTTTTTTGAAGGAGAACTTTACACAGAAAAGGGAAAGGAATTCACAGCGAGATTTTCGTCTTTTCCTTCACAAATCCAAACGGTTTTAGACGACTTTATTGCTGCTGACTTGGAAAAAGACCCAGCAACAGAAGCATTGCCCGAAGGGGAATATGCCGATTTTGATTTTTCGTTTCTTTCTGATTTAAACCAGCGTTTTGCATATTCCGAAGAAGTACTAAACAGAGATGGTAAATACGTCCCTTATTTGAATTACCACTTCGAAGGATTTCCGCTTATTGCATCGCTTTCAAAACTGACAAAAATCCAGTCGGACATTCGTTTTGTAGAAAACAAAGTCCTTGAAAATATTTTAAGTACCATCAATTCACATGAAGGCGGACTTAATAAATACCAAACCCTGTTGGAGTCAACAAAATCGTCCTATTACACCAATGAGTTGGTAGATGCATCTATTGTAATGGGTAAGAAAGACTCAAACTTTAAGCCAAGTCGTGTTGAGTTATCACTCAACGACCGCCCCATGGTTTTAGACCGAGATTTTGTTATAGCTGCTGGCGGTATACAACTTAATAGAAAGTTTACTTCCCCGGGTTCTTACAAACTCACAGGAAAACTCTT
This sequence comes from Bacteroidota bacterium, assembly GCA_949528465.1. Taxonomy (GTDB): domain Bacteria; phylum Bacteroidota; class Bacteroidia; order Flavobacteriales; family Flavobacteriaceae; genus UBA7446. The sequence continues at coordinate 5,128 of CATIMP010000079.1, forward strand.
TTTTGAGCGCAATAGCGAAGAACAGTCTGTAGATGTGTCACAAATCATTTCTGTGATTGACAAGCCAAACGACGCCGTTATTTCTGCAGATCAAATGAAAGTAGTGTACCGTGGGTTGCCCAACGATTTATCTATATCCATTCCGGGTATTCCAAACAACAAGTTAAGTGTTCGCGCTACAAACGGAAAAATTAGACGAAACGGGAGTAAGTTTCTTGCAATCCCCGATGGAGATAAGGTTGGAAAAAGCATGAAAATATTTGTGTCAGGAGAAATAAACGGCGCAACAATAAATGCTCCGGGACAGAATTTTAGAATTAAGCCGCTGCCACCAGCGTTGGGCTCCATAGATTTGGGTGCACGCTTAGGGAAGTTTAATAGCGGAGATATCATTCGGGAGTATGTTCCTGCTGGAACGATTGCAGCGAAGTTTCCTGATGATTTTGATTATAACCTTGATGTAACGGTTAAGAGTTTTACGATAAAGGTTGGTAGCAGAGCCGCGATACCCATTAAATCCAACCGGATTAAAGACTCACGTGTAATTCGTTCGTATTTAGAGAATGCTTCCAGAGGAGACATCATTTTCATTTACAATATCGATGCGCAAGTGCGTACTAAAAACCAAACAATTGACAACGTCAAAGTAACTGACTTTGCTCTAACTATTAAGTGATGAAAACATATTTTAGATTGGTTATAATGTTATTTGGATGCGGTTTGTTAAACGCCCAAATAAATGTGCTTAATGCCGATCAGCCCGATGAAATAGGGGTTTTATCTGAAGAGCAAAAAGACGTGCTTAGTGACAGTAAATATCTCGAATATTCACATGTTGATGAGAAAGACATTATGTGGAGTAAGATTGTTTACGAAGAAATCGACTTATCTGAAAAATTTAATCATCCGTTGTTTTTTCCTAAAGATGGGCTTTACAATAATGAAAGAAGATCACTTTGGCGTACCATTCGCGAGGCAATTCTATCAAATAAAGTTGCGAACGTATATAACGACGCAAATCCTAACTTTACTGAAAAATTTGAGCACGAGACTTATTTAAGAAGAATTGAAAATCGTGAAGGGCCTGAAGTAGTACCACTCAAGTCAATGGATATTGTATCCTATAAAATCAAGGGAATTTGGTACGTGGACAAACGCATTGGTGAAATGCGTTATCGCCTATTGGGGATTATGCCCAGAGGGAAAGACATGAACAATCTCACCAATGATGCGCCTGTTGATTTGTTTTGGTTGTGGTACAAAGATTTACGGCCTATTTTACACAAACAGCTTGTTTTTGATGACAGAAATAATGCTAACCGCGTAACCTTTGACCAGATGCTTACTTCGAGGCGTTTTACGGCTCGTATTTATGCGATTGATAATGTTTTCAATGATCGTGCAGTCGATCAATACGTCGACGATCCATTTATGCAACTGATAGAATCCGAACGTTTGAAAAACATCATTCGAGACTTTGAACAAGACCTTTGGGCAAACTAAAAATCCAAACCCACTTCTGTGGGTTTTTTTATGCAACGTGATGTACTTATTGTAGGCTTTGGACTTGCTGGATGGGCACTTACTAACGCATTAAAAAAGCAAGGCATTTCTTTTGTTGTTTTTGATGGACAGAAAATGTCAAGTTCTAGAGTAGCAACAGGTATTTATAATCCGGTTGTACTAAAAAGATTTCGTGCCATTTGGCATGCAAATGAAATCATGGAGCACTCCATTCCTGTTTATGCACAGTCTGAATTTTCAGATACTTTTCATCCGATGCCTATTCATCGTGTTCTTACATCTGTTTCGGAGCAAAACGATTGGGCTGTGGCAACTGATAAAGCTGATATAGATCATTATTTGAATCCAAATATTCTTACTAATTCAAATTCTAATATACACACGCCTTTTGGGGTTGGTGTTGTGGATCACACAGGTTGGGTTGATACAAATAGATTACTTACAAAATCCCAAAAAGAACTTGAACAACAGCACTCCTTTATCGGGGAAGTGTTTGATTATGAAGCGCTTGATATTTCAGCCAATGTGTTATGCTATAAAAAATGGAAAATAAATCATGTGGTTTTTGCAGAGGGTGTTGGCATTAAAAAAAATCCTTGGTTTTCTACATTACCTATTATTCCAAACAAGGGGGAATGGTTGATTGTATCATGTAAAGGGCTTAATCTTAAAACTATTTTGAAAAGCAATGTTTTTGTTGTTCCGCTTGGAAATGATATGTATCGTGTTGGCGCAACATATGCCCGGGAATTTGAAAACATTTTTCCCACCGACGAACGAAAGGCATGGCTAATTACACAATTCAAAAAGCTTACAGCTTTTCCATTTGATGTGATTGATCACGGAGCGGGTTTCCGCCCTACTGTTCCCGATAGAAAACCATTGATTGGAAAACACCCAATTCGTAAAAATTTGTGGTGTATTAATGGTCTTGGTTCCAGAGGAGTGTTATGGGCACCGTACCTTGCTACAAAGCTTGTGGCAGCTCTAAATAACGCTCAAAAGATCTCCTCGACGCTAAATTTAACACGATTTTGGTAACGTATTACATATAAAAATTAATATTCTCAGTAAAGTCTATCTTTTTTCACAAGGAGAAGGTGTTTTTCAATTAGTATATTCAGGAAAAAAGCTCATATGCAAATAACTGATAATCAATTATTTAAAACCATCTATCGAATAAGAGATGTGTTTTTGATATTTTAATTTCATTAAATTTTAGAATTTGTGAATAAGTAGTGCAATTTTATGCGATTTACAGGTAGGATGTACACTTTTTTTATTAACTTTAGAAAAATTAAATAATTATGGCTTACTCATTTGAAAACAGTAAAGGTAAAACGTATTACCTGCATACTAAAGATGTTACACTAAAAGGGGGAAGAAATCAAACGATTTATTACTTCGCTAAGGATCAACGCGACAACGCTTGCGATTTGCCAGCTGGCAAAAAAGTAGTAGAAAACGAGCGTACTGGGCTTCCTTTTGTAAAGTCTGCTTAATTTATTAAGTACATATAGTATTATAACCCTGCCTTTTGGCGGGGTTTTTTATTTTTGTGATTATAAAGTTCTATGCATACCAACGATAAGTCAAAAAGTAAAAGCGAAAATGCTGCTTACGGTAAATACGATAAAATGACATACAACCGATGCGGTAAAAGTGGTGTATTACTTCCAGCGCTTTCACTTGGGTTATGGCATAATTTCGGAGGAATAGATGATTTTGAAAACGCTCAGGATATTCTAAAAACGGCTTTTGACTTAGGTATCGTTCATTTTGATTTGGCAAATAATTACGGCCCTCCATATGGAAGTGCAGAACAAAATTTTGGTAAAATCCTCAAAAGTAATTTTTCTTCTCATAGAGATGAGTTGTTTATTTCTACAAAAGCAGGGTATGATATGTGGCCTGGACCTTATGGAAATTGGGGATCAAGGAAATATTTGATGGCTAGTTTAGAACAAAGTCTGAAAAGAATGCATTTAGACTATGTAGATATTTTTTACCATCACCGTCCTGATCCTGAAACTCCTTTAGAAGAAACAATGCTTGCATTAGCGGATATTGTTAGACAAGGCAAGGCACTTTATGTGGGTATTTCAAACTATAATGCACAGGAAAGTGAAGCAGCGTTTAAAATACTAAAAGCGCTTAGGACTCCTGTTATATTGCATCAGGCAAGATATTCTATGTTTGACAGATGGGTTGAAGACGAACTACTTGATACGTTGGACTTGCATGCCGTTGGCTGCATTGCATTTTCACCCCTCGCGCAAGGACTACTTACAGATAAATACATCAATGGTATTCCAGCAAATTCAAGAGCTGTAAAATCACGCACCTATCTTGAAGAGTCGCAAGTTCATCAACACATTGATAAAATAAAGTCACTTAATAAAATTGCTGAAAGACGTCAACAAAAACTTCCACAAATGGCAATTGCTTGGCTGTTACGAAAACCTCAAATATCTTCTGTGCTTGTGGGTGCTAGTTCTTCAAATCAATTAAAAGAAAACGTAAAATCCTTAGATAACAATGCGTTTTCTAAAGATGAATTAGATGAAATAGATGCTATTTTGAAGTCGAGCTAATATCTTTTAAGCATTTAATTTTTCACGCAAAAA
>CATIMP010000080.1 GCA_949528465.1 Bacteroidota bacterium
GCAGCACCAACAAAATCTCCTTCGTTTTCACGATTTTCATCGTCAACAACGATAATCAATTTGCCATTTCTTATATCCTCAATAGCATCTTCAATACGATCTAACTGTATACCCTTTTTCATTTTTTTAATTTTTTAGCAATCAGATTTAGCGGCATTCTTAGTTTCATTTTCAATCGTTCCAAATCAAAAACAGATTTGTCTTTACTTGCTCGGACTGTAGCAACCAAACCAACAACAGTCAGCAAAATTGAAATTAACCATGCGCCCCAAAATGGGTGGAGGCTTCCATCTTCTGCACTATTTTTAAATAATGTTCCAGCAAAATGATAGGTCAAAAATATGCTTAAAGCCACAACAATTGGCAAACCAAAGCCTCCTTTTCTAATTATTGCGCCCAAAGGGGCTCCAACAAAAAACAAGAGTAAGGCTGCATAGGCACTTACAAATTTATCATCGCGCCACAGGCGATGCAGGTTTATGATTTTTTCACGAATGAAAAACACTCTTTTTTGATTGTTGAAATTAGCTAATTGCATATCAATATTATTTACTGCAGTCACTAAAATTCGCTCACGTTCTTGCTTAGGAAACAGCTTTAAATAAGACACTTTACCATTGTAATTAAGTATTTTTTTAGAGTTGCGAAGCCGATTGATTGATTTAATTCCCGTTCTAAGGTATACGGTATTTGCAAAACCCTCAATCTCAGACACGTATCCTTTTGTTAGCGAGTCAATACTTTGGCTTAGCTCACCAATATTCTGCATTTTAAAGGTATTTGTATATTTTGTCTCGTCTAAATCTACATTGTTAAATGCACGTAAATCAATGTTCATGGTGTATTGCTTAAACGCAATTCGACTATGCGGATCATTCTTTTTACGTTTATTTTTTTGGATAACCTCCTCATACCTATAGCCGTCGTACAACACTAATTGCAGACCCTCTTGTAGTTCTTCACTTTTGAGTTCTCCATGTGCTGCTTTAATTACGACGTTATTAACTTGGTTTGGTGATTTCTCATGAATGATGACGTCTTCCAGCAACCTGTTATTTTCGCCATATTTTCTTCCTACTTTTATGTTGCTTTCCCCGATGTCATTAAACATACCTTCTGTTATTGCCAAAGCTGGTCGCATTTTGGAAAGGTTTTTTCTTAGGTTATAGGTTTTAAATTCTGCTAATGGAATCACTGTATTTGCCACGTAAAATGTTGCTAAGCAAGCAATACTATTTACAATGATAAGTGGGCGCATTGCACGCATTAACGAGATTCCTGCAGATTTCATTGCAGCAAACTCATAGCGTTCAGCAAAATTTCCAAACGTCATGATGGACGCCAAAAGAATCGTTAATGGTAACACTAATGGAACTAACTTTGGCGTATAATACAGTAAAAATCGAAGTAAAACGCTTATATCCAACCCTTTACCAGCAAACTCGTCAATAAACACCCAAACAGTTTGAATGACGAAAATAAACATCAAAATGAAAAAGAAACTTACCAAAACGGTGAGATAACTTTTTAAAATATAGCGATCTAAAAGGGTTAGCTTCATTAAAATCTATCGATATAATAGTTTGGATAGTCTGCCTCAGAAAACACAAAAGTATTAGCAGTTAAGGTTTTGTTTGGGGTAAAAGAGCGTACCGTTAGCGTGGTTTCAGTGCCGTTATCACCCACTTCAATAAGCTTGTAAATATGTTTGGTTTTGGTGTCTATACCCAAAAGCAAATACGCTGCTTGTGCGTAAGTGTCAATTGGTGTTAGTTTAACAAATTGAATGGTTCTACCTCCGTATAAGGGTTGGGCAATGTCCCACGCAAAACGGTATCCTTGCTTGTAAAACGAAAAAAGTTTAGAGGGATTTAATCCTTCGCTGAGATCTGTATCTACAGGTTCAATCAACACCTCTTCATTTTCTTTATTAATAGTATGTATATTTTCACCATCGCTGAGTTGCTGGATACCCATTAGGTTGAGCACATATTTATTGTCTTGTACGACCAATGTCCCTTGTTCTTTCTGTTTGATGTATTCTTTTCGATTGATAAGTTCATAGCTGAAATCAATTGCGATATTGGTATAGCTGGCAAGTGTTTCAGAAACTTCTTGCAATAATTTTTCAGCTTTAGTGTCTTGATTTTGCGCCAACACAAATCCTGTACAAAGAAGGACAATAAATAAGAGTTTAATTTTCATTTTCTGTTGCTAAAAATTCATGTAACGAAATCAAATCCCTAAACATCACTTCGCGGGCTTTACTTCCTTCAAAAGGGCCTACAATACCTGCAGCTTCCAATTGGTCGACGATGCGACCGGCACGGTTGTATCCCAATTTTAATTTGCGTTGCAAAAGCGATGCCGAACCTTGTTGCGCGTTTACAACTACTTCTGCTGCTTCTTTAAATAAAGCATCACGATCAGCTATATTATTCTCTTTTGTAGAGATGCTTTCTTCAGAAATGTATTCGGGTAATAAATGCGCATCGGGGTAGGCACGCTGTGATCCAATAAAATCGGTAATTTTCTCTACTTCTGGTGTATCTACAAAAGCACATTGCAGCCTGATAAGATTATTTCCTTGCGTAAATAACATATCACCACGACCGATTAACTGGTCTGCGCCACCGCTATCTAAAATAGTTCTTGAGTCCACTTTAGAAGTCACACGGAAAGCAATCCGCGCAGGGAAATTCGCCTTAATAAGACCTGTAATGACATTTACCGACGGACGTTGCGTAGCAATAATCAAGTGTATTCCTACCGCGCGTGCCAATTGCGCAAGCCGTGCAATGGGCGTTTCTACCTCTTTACCTGTGGTCATAATAAGGTCAGCAAATTCATCAATTACCAAAACAATGTAGGGTAAAAACGCATGTCCATCATGTGGATTTAGTCTTCGTTCTTTAAACTTGATATTGTATTCTTTAATGTTGCGGCACATGGCGTTTTTCAACAAATCATACCGATTGTCCATTTCAATACATAATGAATTTAGTGTATTGATTACCTGTTTGTTATCCGTAATAATCGCATCATCTGTATCGGGTAATTTTGCCAAATAGTGTCGCTCAATTTTATTGAAAAGCGTAAGTTCTACTTTCTTTGGATCGACCAAAACAAATTTGATTTCAGCAGGATGCTTTTTGTATAAGAGCGAAGTTAAAATCGCATTTAACCCCACAGACTTCCCTTGCCCTGTAGCACCTGCCATAAGTAAGTGCGGCATTTTGGCTAGGTCCACCACAAAAGTTTCGTTACTGATGGTTTTACCTAGCGCAAGAGGAAGTTCCATTTCTGCTTCTTGAAACTTTTTTGCCAATATTACAGAGCGCATGGATACAATCGTTGCTTTTTTGTTGGGCACTTCAATTCCAACCGTTCCTTTTCCTGGAATTGGCGCAATGATTCGAATACCCAACGCAGCTAATGACAGTGCAATATCGTCCTCTAAATTTTTGATTTTTGAGATACGAACGCCTGCTGCTGGCACAATTTCATACAGCGTTACCGTTGGACCAATAGTAGCTTTGATGTCCGCTATACCAATTTGATAATTTTTGAGCGTATCCACAATACGCTCTTTATTTTCTTCTAGTTCTTGCTCATTGATGGTAATGCCTTCATGCGGGTAACTTTTTAAAAGTGACTCGGTAGGCGAGCGGAAATTTTTTAATTCTAATGTTGGGTCAACCTCTCCGAAATCTGCAACGAGTTTTTTCGCCTTCTTTACAATTTCGTCTTCCTCGGTTTCTGTAACAGATAGTTCAACATCAGAGTCAACTTTTGTAGAACGCTCTTTTTTGGATCCCGTAGCTTTTTTAGTAACACTAGACGTTTCTTCAGTAATAGGGGGTTCAAAAGAAACTTCAGTTACTTCATCTTCAACCACACTAGATTTTTGTGCTTTTTTAGATGGAAATTTTACGTTTTCGGGCTTCCATTTCAATTGATACACCAAAAAGGCAATGGCAATAAGCAAGAGCAAACTTGCAACGCCCAATGGCCCGATATAATGCACCAACAAAGCATTTGTTTCGAATCCTGTGACGCCGCTTAATAGAAACGAATTTGGCAAAATGAGTGCAAAAGAAATTGATAACCAAAGCGAAAGTAGTAGTGTCCAAATCCAACGGATGCCCAACTTTTTTGTACCAGCGTTAATAAAATGGCTAACTCCTGTCACCAAAACCATAAAGGCAATTAAAAAAGCACCGACGCCAATCCCTTGATAAATAAAGATGTGACTGAGTGAAGCACCTAGTTTTCGAATGCTATTTTCTACGGGAATCTCTCTGTTGTTAAGTGCACCTATAGCACTTTGGTCAACTTTCCATGTTTGAAAAAAGGAAACAAATGCAGCAAACAGCAAAATGGCAATAAGAATACAAAACGCACCCCAGACAATTTGTTGTTGGCGGTTGAGCCCTTTTACGCGGAATTTCTCTTTAATACTCATTGTTGAACAGTCAAAAATACAACAAAAAAACCCGATGAAGTCATCGGGTTTTATGTGATAGACGATAAGGTCTATTTATTTGTCAATAGATCCAAGCACACGCTTCATAAAATCGTTTAGTGCTTGTTTGGGCGCAACGCCTTCTTGAATCATTTTATGCACTTCAATTGCTCCGTACATATTTGAAATGAGTTCGCCAATAACGTCAAGCTCTTCTTCTTTTAGTGAAGAAACCTCAGTTAGCGCCTCCAATGTCTCGGCGGCTTCTACAACAAAATCTTCGTCGTTTTGTTGGATGAATTCTGTAAGGTGCTTAATTATGGGTAATTTCATGAACAAATGATTGTAGTACGTCAAGTTTGTTGGTCTGCACCTGATTTACAATTGTACCGTTTTTAAATCCGGCAAATGTAGGCAGGTTGTCCACGTTAGCAAGTTTTCGAGAAGCTGGGTTTTTTTCAGCATCTACCAAAACAAAAAACGCATCTGGATTTTCGGAGGCCATTTTTTTGAACTTTGGCTTCATGATGCGGCAATTTCCACACCAGCCCGCCGAGTACTGTACCAACACAGTATCGTGCTGCGACAGCAGTTCTTGTAAATTATCTCCACTTAGTTCCGTTACCATCTTACTTCTTACTTAAATAGTCAGCAACACTTTCGCTAGATTCGTTAATCGCTTCTGCACCTTCTTCCCAGTTTGCAGGACAAACCTCACCGTGTTTTTGATTATGTGCAAGTGCATCTACAATACGAACAAACTCATCTACATTACGTCCGATAGGTTTGTTGTTGATGCTTTCGTGTTGTACAACTCCATCTTCATCAATTAAAAATGTAGCACGGTTTGGCACATTGTCGCCTTCCATCAAAACAGTATCGTATTCTTCGTTATATTGGTGATTATCACCGTCAAGAACACCAAGAATTGTGGAAAGATTTCGGTTACTATCTGCCAAAAGATTATATGTAACTCCTTCAATACCACCGTTGTCTTTTGCTGTGCTTAACCATGCAAAGTGAACTTCTGCAGTATCGCAAGACGCACCGATAACAATAGTGTTTCTTTTTTCAAATTCTGGGAGCGCCGCTTGAAATGCGTGTAGTTCTGTTGGACATACGTATGTAAAGTCTTTTGGATACCAAAACAACAATACTTTTTTCTTGTTATTTACAGCTTCTTCAAGAACGTTAATTTGGATGGTGTCACCCATTTCGTTCATTGCGTTAACTGTTATATCTGGGAATTTTTTTCCTACAATAGCCATATTTTTTGTTTTAATTATGAGATTCAAAACTAAACAAATTTGCAGCAATTTAGGACGATACAAATTTTAATTTTCTATTAGAGGATAAGCACCTTCAATGCTACGATTTTAACTGCTTTATTTTATATCCAATAGCTGCATAAAGCAAGGTTGTGAACGGACTTAACCAGTTAAAAATAGCGAACACAAAATACTCTGCCACCGAAACACCAAGTACGCCAGA
>CATIMP010000081.1 GCA_949528465.1 Bacteroidota bacterium
AACGAGTTAAAGGATGCGTATAGCGAACAAGCTTTGGCACTTATTGAAGGTGGAGTAGATATTTTGATGGTAGAAACCGTTTTTGATACGCTTAATGCCAAAGCGGCTCTTTTTGCTATCGACGAAATCAAGGAAAACCAACAACTCGATATTCCCGTAATGGTAAGCGGTACCATAACCGACGCTTCTGGACGCACGCTTTCAGGACAAACCGTAGAGGCATTTTTGATTTCAATTTCACATATCGATTTGCTAAGTGTTGGTTTTAATTGCGCCTTGGGCGCGGATCAATTAAAACCCTATGTGCAACGCCTCGGGCAGGACACAAATCAGTTTATTTCGGCGCACCCCAACGCAGGCTTACCAAACGCTTTTGGTGCATACGACCAAACACCTTCAGAAATGTGCGAATTGATCGAGTCTTATATGTCCGATAAATTGGTAAATATTATTGGTGGATGCTGTGGCTCAACACCCGAACATATTAAGTTATTGGCGCAGGCTGCAGCCAAATATAAACCCAGACCCATTTCCCAATATGCCTAACGTCCAGAAATATTTAACACTCTCGGGGTTAGAACCCTTAATTGTACGCCCTGAAACCAACTTTGTGAACGTTGGCGAACGTACCAATGTTACAGGTTCAAGACGGTTTTTACGCCTTATTGAAAATGATGATTACGATACAGCCTTGGATATTGCTCGCGACCAAGTAGATGGCGGCGCGCAAATTTTGGATGTGAATATGGATGAGGGCATGATTGACGGCGTAGCTGCCATGACACGCTTCCTCAACCTTATTCAATCTGAACCCGATATTGCGCGAATCCCCATTATGATTGATAGCTCAAAATGGGAAATCATTGAAGCTGGGCTTCAAGTAGTGCAAGGCAAATGCGTGGTGAATTCCATTAGCCTCAAGGAAGGTGAAGACGTATTTATTGCACAAGCAAAAAAAATTCGTCGCTACGGTGCTGCGTTGATTGTCATGGCATTTGACGAAAACGGACAAGCAGACTCCTTAGAGCGAAGAATTGAAATTTGTAAACGGTCGTATGATATTTTGGTAAATGACGTTCATTTTCCTCCGCAAGACATCATTTTTGATCCTAATATATTTCCTGTTGCAACAGGGATGGATGAGCATAAAAGCAATGCACTTGACTTTTTTCAAGCCACCAAATGGATTCGAGAAAATTTACCACATGCGCATGTTAGCGGAGGTGTGAGTAATGTTTCTTTTTCGTTTAGAGGGAACGATACGGTGCGCGAAGCCATGCACGCATCTTTTCTGTATCACGGTATCAAGCACGGCTTGACTATGGGTATTGTGAATCCAACCATGTTGGAAGTATATGACGAAATTCCGAAACCGTTATTGGAGCGTGTAGAAGATGTGCTTTTAAATCGCAGAGACGATGCTACAGAACGGTTGTTAGATTTTGCAGAACAGGTGAAAGGCAATACCAAGGCAAAATCTAAAAACGATTTGGCTTGGCGCGAGCAAGAGCTTCAAACACGTATTACGCATGCACTAGTCAAAGGAATTGACCAATTTGTGGTAGAAGATGTGGAGGAAGCACGCTTGGGCGTAAAGGCTCCTATCGAGGTCATTGAAAACTTTTTGATGAACGGCATGAACGTGGTTGGCGATTTGTTTGGAAGTGGAAAAATGTTCCTGCCGCAAGTGGTAAAATCTGCCCGAGTAATGAAAAAAGCGGTGGCTTATTTGCTCCCCTATATTGAAGCTGAAAAATCAGGAAAGCCAGAGGCAGCAGGGAAAATTTTGATGGCAACCGTGAAGGGCGATGTACACGATATTGGAAAAAATATTGTGAGTGTTGTGTTGGCTTGTAACAATTATGAAATTATCGATTTGGGGGTTATGGTACCCCCCGAACGCATTATCGAAACAGCGCTAAAAGAGCAAGTAGACGCCATTGGTTTATCAGGGCTTATAACGCCTTCGTTAGATGAAATGGTGTATTTGGTAAAAGAACTCAATAAAACCAATCATGACATTCCTGTGATGATTGGTGGTGCAACCACATCAAGAGCACACACCGCTGTTAAAATTGCACCGCAATACGATCACACAGTCGTACATGTAAACGATGCTTCGAGAGCAGTAACCGTAGTTGGAAATTTACTCCAACCGCAAACCAAAGCGAAGTATAAGGCTGATATTAGAGAAGAATACGATGATTTCCGTGTCCGTTTTCAGCAACGAAGCGACCACAAAACCTATATTGCTCTAGCAGAAGCACGTGCGCAAAAGCTTCAAATAGACTTTGCTGCGCAGCCACCAATTACTCCAAACCAATTGGGCATTCAGCATTTTGATCAAGACTTAAATGCGTTGGTAGATTATATTGACTGGACGCCATTTTTTCGTTCGTGGGACTTGCACGGGCGTTATCCTGATATATTAACAGATGATGTTGTGGGCACAGAAGCCACGCAACTTTTTGAAGATGCCAAAGCGATGCTTCAACAAATTATTGATGGTAAACTGCTGCAAGCAAAGGCCGTTTTTGGATTGTTTGAGGCAAATAGCAACGACCAAGACGACATTGAAGTAACGCACAACAATCAAGCATATCAATTTAGAACATTACGCCAACAACTGCTAAAAAGCAAGGGGAAACCCTACAGAGCACTTTCCGATTATATTGCACCAAAACATCAAAATATTCAAGATTATATGGGTTGTTTTTGTGTTACGGCAGGCTTTGGAACTGCCGAACTTGCCAAAGATTTTGAAGCGCGTAACGACGATTATAA
>CATIMP010000082.1 GCA_949528465.1 Bacteroidota bacterium
TCAATCGCAATTTCCTCTGTTAAAAAATCAAAAAATCCCATAGGAAAAAATTTGGTACGTAATATTACGAATTAATGTTTAAAATGTCGCACACTTGTCATCACCATTGACAAATTATTTGCGTTGCAATAATCAATGCTTAATTGGTCTTTAATAGAGCCACCTGGTTGAATAACAGCTGTAACACCTACTTTATGTGCAATTTCGACACAGTCTGGAAATGGAAAAAAAGCATCACTTGCCATAACCGATCCGTTAAGGTCAAACTTGAATTGAGTTGCTTTTTCAATGGAATGATTAAGTGCATCTACACGTGAAGTTTGACCGGTTCCTGATGCCAATAACTGCCCATTTTTTGCCAAAACAATAGTGTTTGATTTGGTGTGTTTTGCAATTTTAGATGCAAAAAGCAAATCGCTCTCTTCTTGCGAAGTAGCTTTTCTGTTGGTTGCAGTTTGCAGGATATCAGCACTATCGGTGATGGCATCTCGGTCTTGCATCAAATGCCCGTTTAGGCAAGAACGCACTAATTTTTTTGGTTGTGGGTATTGTTTTAACTCCAACAAAATTCTGTTCTTTTTCTGCTTTAGGAGTTCAAGTGCGTCTGCATCATATGCTGGCGCAATAACCACCTCACAGAATAATCCATGGATTTGCGTTGCGGTAGCTAAGTCAATAGTCCTATTGGCAATAAGGACGCCACCAAAAGCAGAAACGGGATCACCAGCAAGTGCATCGGCGTAGGCTTCGGCTAATGTGTTCCGCGTAGCTAAACCGCACGCATTATTGTGTTTTAAAATAGCAAAAGTTGGCATGTCGTTTTGAAACTCTGCCATAAGTTGCACGGCAGCATCTACATCTAACAAGTTGTTATACGACAGCTCTTTACCGCCATACTTTGTGAACACTTCGTCAAAGTCACCAAAGAATTGCCCTTTTTGATGCGGGTTTTCTCCGTATCGCAAAGATGTGCCTTTGTTATAGCTGATTTTTAGTGCAGCTTCATCTTCATTGAAAAAGGAGAAAATTTGTGTATCGTAATGCGAAGAAATATGAAATGCGTTAGCTGCAAATTTCTTTCTGTCAGCTAAATCGGTTTTTCCTTCTTTTTCGTTTAAAAGCGACAAAAAATCGGCATAATCTTCAACCGATGCCACACATAATACATCACGGTAATTTTTAGCCGCCGCACGAATAAGCGAAATACCTCCGATATCAATTTTTTCTATAATTTCAGATTCGTTTGCCCCAGAGCGTACTGTATCTTCAAAAGGATATAAATCAACCAAAACAACATCTAAGTGCGGAATCTCATATGTGGCAAGTTCTTGTTGGTCAGACTCATTTTCTCTTCGATTTAAAATTCCTCCAAAAACTTTCGGATGCAATGTTTTAACACGCCCACCCAAAATTGAAGGGTAGGAAGTTAAATCTTCCACTTGTACTACGGGGATATTTTGTTTTTCGATAAATGCTGCTGTGCCGCCTGTGGAGTAAATCGTAATACCCAACTCGTGCATTTTTTTTACAATGGGTGCGAGTCCTTCTTTGTTGAATACGGAAACGAGGGCAGATTTGGCTTGAATAGCGTGTTGCATTAAGTAAAAATTAGAAAAAACAAAGGTAGGAATTTTCGCTCACTAAAACGGAGTATTTGAGTTTTAGCAGCGTAGTATTTAAACAAAAACTGCCCCTTTAAGGGGCAGTTATTTTCATTTTGAATGTTACATCATTCCCGGCATGCCTCCGCCGCCCATTGGCGGCATTGCTGGCGGTGCATCTTCTTTGATGTCTACCAAGGCACATTCGGTTGTAAGAATCATTCCAGCAACAGATGCAGCGTTTTCAAGCGCAATGCGCGTTACTTTCTTTGGATCAATAATTCCTTTTTCTTGCATGTTACCGTAGGTATCAGTTTTGGCATCATAACCAAAGTTTTCGTCGCCTTCAATAACCTTTGCAACTACTACAGAACCCTCGCCACCAGCATTAGCAACAATTGTTCTTAGCGGAGATTCAATGGCACGCGCCACAATCTGAACACCTGTTTGTTCATCAGCATTTTCACTCTTTAGCTTAGCCAAACTTGGCAATGCTTGTAACAGCGCAACGCCACCACCTGAAACAATACCTTCTTCTACTGCAGCTCGAGTGGCATGAAGTGCATCATCTACACGGTCTTTCTTTTCTTTCATCTCAACTTCAGAAGCTGCACCAACATACAACACAGCAACGCCGCCCGATAATTTAGCTAAGCGTTCTTGTAGTTTTTCTTTATCATAATCAGATGTAGACGCTTCAATTTGTGATTTGATTTGATTTACGCGTGCTTTGATATCGTCGGAGTTTCCAGCGCCATTTACTACCGTAGTATTGTCTTTGTCGATAGTCACTTTTTCTGCTGTACCTAACATATCAATGGTCGCATTTTCGAGTGTAAACCCACGGTCTTCAGAAATTACCGTTCCTCCAGTAAGAATTGCAATATCTTCTAACATCGCTTTTCTTCTGTCACCAAAACCGGGTGCTTTTACAGCAGCAATTTTAAGTGATCCACGAAGTTTGTTTACTACTAAGGTAGCAAGCGCTTCACCGTCAACGTCTTCTGCAATTACAACAAGTGGCTTGCCACTTTGCGCAACAGGCTCAAGGACTGGAAGTAAGTCTTTCATTGTTGAAACCTTCTTGTCATATATCAAAATATATGGCGCTTCCATATCTGCTTCCATTTTGTCTGAGTTGGTAACAAAATAGGGGGAGATATAACCGCGATCGAATTGCATTCCTTCAACAATGTCAACTGTGGTGTCGGTACCTTTTGCTTCCTCAACAGTGATAACACCTTCTTTGCCAACTTTTTCAAAAGCAGCAGTGATAAGCTCACCAATTGCTTCATCGTTATTCGCCGAGATAGAAGCTACTTGTTTGATTTTTTCAGAGGAATTTCCAACTTCAACAGCTTGAACATCTAAGTTTGCTACAATAGCATCAACTGCTTTGTCAATGCCTCGTTTCAAATCCATAGGATTTGCGCCAGCAGCAACGTTTTTCAACCCTTCTTTTACAATTGCTTGCGCCAAAATGGTTGCGGTGGTCGTTCCATCGCCAGCAAGGTCATTGGTTTTTGAAGCAACTTCTTTTACCATCTGCGCGCCCATGTTTTCAAGTGCGTCTTCAAGTTCTACTTCTTTAGCAACACTTACACCATCTTTGGTAACCTGTGGGCCACCAAACGATTTTCCGATGATTACATTACGTCCTTTTGGACCAAGGGTTACTTTTACTGCATCTGCAAGAGCATCTACACCGCGCTTTAGTCCGTCGCGCGCTTCTACGTCAAATTGAATTTTTTTTGCCATGTCTATTTATAATTATGAAACAATTGCTAGGATATCGCTTTCGCGCATGATAAGGTAATCTCCGCCGTCTAGCTTTAGCTCGGTTCCAGCATATTTACCATACAAAACAGTATCGCCCACTTGAACAGTGATGGCTTCGTCTTTGGTTCCAGGTCCTGTAGCAACTACAGTTCCTTTTTGTGGTTTTTCTTTAGCTGTATCTGGAATAATAATTCCCGATGCGGTAGTGGTTTCAGCCGCTAATGGCTCAACAACTACACGGTCAGCCAAGGGTTTGATATTGATCGTACTCATGTGTTAAATTTTATTTATTAAGTTTTAGCATCAACTGTGCCAAGGCACGAAAATGGAATGTGCGCCCAAAAATGCTGACAGGATGACACTTGTGTTAGTTTGCGCCGTCTGTTTCTGGCACTTCGGGTAATTGCTCTGGAATTTCCTCAGGAATTTCTTCTGGCATAACTTCCTCAATGGCATTTTCATCTACAAGTGTAGACTCGTTCCCATCTGATGGAAGACTAATCATTGAGTTAGAAATCAAAATTAATACCAAGAGAAGCCCAGCCAATACCCAAGTACTGCGGTCTAAGAAATCGGTGGTTTTTTGGACACCGCCAAGTTGTTGCGAACTTCCGCCAAACGAAGATGAAAGTCCACCGCCTTTTGGATTTTGTACCATGACTACCAAAATGAGTAAAAAACAGATAACAACTGTTAGTCCTAAGAAAATGGTGAATGTACTCATATCAACTCTCGTTTTATTCGTTCGTAATTTTTCGAATTTGGTCAGCAAAGAAACCACTTTTTTCTGGATATTTCAATGCTAATATCTCATAGGCTTTTTTAGCCTTTTTTAGCTTTCCTTGTTTGAGGTAAACCTCAGCTAATGTTTCAGTCATCAACTGGTTGTCGTCAAACTGCTGTTTTTTGGTTAAATCAGGTTGTTTTTCTGCTGATTTCGAGACCACCAACCGTGGTGCGTCCGAAATAAACTTATCTATCAGCCTATTTTGTTCATTGCCTTTGCTTGGTGTGTCTTCTAGTCGTTTAAGCCAATCAACAAAAGTTCGAACTTCATCAACATTATTTTGTTCTGAAACAACGTCAATTAACCCTTCGGCTGCTGCAATTGGATGCGGAATTAGATGTAGTCTGCTTTTGGTATGAAGTGAACACGACTTTAGCAATGACGATTCTTCGGGTAACTTGTTGTCATGCGCAATTTTCCATCCCAAATGATGCAAGGCTTGGAAATAGGGATACTGCTGCACCAAAGTGTCCAAATGATTTAAGGTGCTTTCAGGCTCATCAATTCCTTTTTGACGAAGCTTTTCCAAATATGTGCGCTCATGACTTACCATTTGGCTAGCGATTCGTTAAAAATATCTTGAGTGATACGTTCAAAAATTAATTCGTGCGCTTCGGCTTGCACAGATTGTAACTGTACTATCGCATCAAAATCATAAAAAAAGCTAAAGCGTTTTTCAAAATCATCTTCGCCGTTGAGGGTATTAAAAAAGCGTAAATTAACAGACATTGTTAGACGATTTTGAGCAGCCGTTTGTTCTGCAGTTGCCGTCATGGGGCTTACACGATACTCAACAATTTCTCCTTCGTAAATTAAGTGTCCATTAATGTTTGTCAACTCCAAATTGGTTTGATTGAGCAACATTTCTTGAATGGCATTTGTGAAATCCCTGTCTAATCCAGGCTCAAAAACAGACCCTACTTCATCGGCAGCAGTATTGACAAAGAAATTCACTTGAACCGTTTCTGCGCCCTCAGGAATAGAAGCGCCTGTGAAGGAGTAGAATTTGCAACCTACTAAAAACAAGAACGCTAAGAAAATGACTTTTTTCATGTTATAAATCTAAGTCAAATTGCTTGATTTTACGATACAAAGTGCGTTCTGAAATTCCCAGTTCGGCGGCGGCGGCTTTTCGCCTTCCTTTATTTCGCTCTAAAGCCTTAACAATGAGTTCCAATTCTTTGTCTTGAAGCGA
>CATIMP010000083.1 GCA_949528465.1 Bacteroidota bacterium
TGACGCATGGTTCCTGTTTTATCAAACTTGCGTTTGAAGCGCTTTAGTGCGCGATCGATATTTTCACCGTCTTTGATTGGAATTATTAACATGAACCGGACCTCCTTTCTTTATGATTAAGTTGCAAATATAGCAGTAATTTTCATTAACCTGCAAGGACTATTTTAAAATTTGTTTCGCAATGACAACTTTTTGTATTTCTGACGTGCCCTCGCCTATTGTACACAACTTTGAATCGCGTAAATATTTTTCTACTGGGAATTCTTTTGAGTATCCATATCCACCAAAAATTTGCACAGCTTCGTTTGCCACACGAACACAAGTTTCTGAAGCAAAAAGCTTACACATTGCGCTGATTTTGGTCATTCGTTTTCCCATATTCTTCTCGTAGCAAGCTTTATGCATAAGCAATTCAGATGCTTCTATATCTGTTGCCATTTGTGCCAGCTTAAACGAAATGCCTTGAAACGCATTAATTGGCTTTCCAAACTGTATGCGCTCAGAAGAATATTTTAGCGACGCTTCATAGGCTCCACGTGCAATTCCCAACGAAAGTGCAGCAATTGATATACGGCCGCCGTCTAAAATTTTCATGGACTGGATAAAACCACCTCCCACTTCACCTAATCTATTTTCGTCTGGAATACGACATTGATCAAAAACCAATTCTGCGGTTTCTGAAGCGCGCATGCCTAATTTATTTTCTTTTTTGCCTGCACTAAAACCTGGTGTACCGCGCTCAATGGCAAAAGCTGTCATGCCATGACTATCGCCTTTCTCTCCCGTACGGATTACCACAACTGCAATATCGCCACTGCTGCCATGGGTAATAAAATTTTTAGTACCGTTAATAATCCAATCATCGCCATCACGGACGGCAGTTGAATTCATACCACCTGCATCAGAACCTGTGTTGTGTTCCGTAAGCCCCCAAGCGCCAATCCACTCGCCCGAAGCCAATTTTGGCAACCAACGCTGTTTCTGATCTTCTGTACCGAACTGTAAAATATGATTGGTACATAATGAATTGTGCGCGGCAATAGACAATCCTATTGAAGGATCAACTTTTGAAATTTCTTCAATGATTGCAGCGTATTCAAAATAACCTAAGCCTGCCCCACCGTAAATCTCGGGCACAAGAATACCCATAAATCCCATATGACCAGCGTGGTGCAATACTTCTTTAGGAAAAAACTGGCGTTCGTCCCAGTCCATAACGTGTGGTGCAATGTATTGCTGCGCAAAATCTCGCGCAGAGGCTGCCACCATATTATGGGTTTCTCCTAATTCAAAACTAGGTCCCATTTGTAGTTCAGTTTTCATAGCTAATTAAAAGACAAATATAGCGATAATCTTGCTTTTTTCACGGAATCGAGTTGTTGAATAGTTGCTAAGTCGTTCCACGAAGAAAGATGCTCCTTTTGGGTTCTAACCGCAACGATCCTACTCGCCAACGATGTGCTAACATAATAATGCTGAGCCAATTGCGCAATAGTTAAGTTATTTATATTTTGTTTTCGAATGATTGGAATTGAGTCGAGAACAAAATATTCCCACAAACGCTGTTGGGTTTCAGGGCTAAGTCCCCAAATGTCATGGAGCTGGTCTTTAACCACAAATCCACCTAGTTTATCACGTGCCGAAATGATACGGTTTGCGAAAACCTCCCCTATTCCATAAACCTGTTGTAAATCAGTTGCAGAAGCTGTATTCAATTGTTTTTTGATACGTTTCTTTTTTGGTCTTTGTGTTTTTGGGGAAATGGGTTTTGGTAGTTTTAAATGGGGGCTTATGCGCACTAATTCCTCCTCGGAAAGTTGCGCCAGTTGTTGAAATCTCTTTTGCGTAGTGATATAATTTCCTGCATCGCGATAGGCGCGAATGCGGTACACCGCATCTATGGAAATACCTAGCTGATATGCCTTAAACTCCGTAATGTAATTTGGGTTAAATGGATAAATCGTGTCCTTAATGTTATTCTGATTTTTCACCGCAAGTGCATCAATTTGCAGTTGAGCAATACTATCATGTTGCAAAAAACCACTGGCTTTTTGCGTGTTTTTAGGATATAAAACTATTGCAAGATGTGCTAAAAGAAACAATATCAACGTCCATATCATTCCTTTTCGTTGGGCTTTAGTTAGGCTAAGAAATTTGGGGGAAGTGTTCACGGCATACGCTAAACTTTAGTTCGAACAGCAGAAAGATATCGTGTAAGTTCTTCCTTAACAGTCGGAAATAAGAAAAATAGTCCAATCATGTTAGGGAATACCATTGCGAATATCATGGCATCTGAGAAAGCCCAAATGGAATCCATACTAGCAGCTGAACCAATAACGATGAATATTAAAAATAAAAACTTGTACGCGAGATCTGCTCTCCTTCCTCTTCCGAATAAAAACTTCCACGACTGAATACCATAATAGGACCAAGAAATCATGGTTGATATGGCAAATAAGAAAACAGCTATGGTTAAAAATAAATCTGAATATGGAATGTATTGCTCAAAAGCTTTTGATGTAATTCCTGCACCCTCGTACAAACCGCCATCAATAATAACCTTGCCACTCACATCATTGTACATGACACCATCAATTTGAACGCTATATGAACCGTCCTGTTGTTTTATCGCATTTTCATATTGTGATAAATCTCCGTAGGCAAATTTGTTCTGGCTATTAAAGGTAATAATAACAAGTGCTGTCATTGTACAAATTACCACCGTATCAATAAATGGCTCTAACAGTGCAACTAGACCCTCTGAAGCAGGATATTTGGTTTTCACAGCAGAGTGAGCAATGGATGCAGAACCTGCACCTGCTTCGTTTGAAAAAGCAGCTCTTTTAAAACCAACCATTAGCACACCAATAATTCCACCTACTCCTATAGCTTTTGGGTTAAAAGCTTCAGAAACAATTAATGAAATCGCATCGTCAATAAAACTGAAATTCACAGATAGTATGTAAACACAGGCAATTACATAAAGTACTGCCATAAAGGGGACTACACGTTCCGTTACAGAAGCAATTCGTTTAATCCCACCAATAATAATAAGACCAACCAGCAGTGCCATAATCACTCCAATAGTTGCTCCGGCACTTGTGCTTTCTAATCCCATGAGTTGTTTCAAAACAACAGTTGCTTGATTAGATTGTGCTGCGTTTCCACCCCCAAAAGATCCGCCGATACAACAAATGGCAAATACTACAGCCGCAACCTTCCCCAGTTTTTTAAATCCTTTTTCACTTAACCCCTTTTTCAAGTAATACATAGGCCCGCCATAAATGGTGCCATCTTTACCTACATCACGGTATTTAACGCCAAGTGTGCATTCAACAAATTTGGTTGACATTCCCAAAAGACCACATACAATCATCCAAAATGTTGCACCAGGTCCGCCTAATGCTATAGCCAGGGCAACACCTGCAATATTTCCATTTCCAACTGTACCTGAAACTGCTGTAGCCAAGGCTTGAAAATGACTAACCTCGCCGTCCTCACTTTCATCTTTAATTGTATTAACTACATCGCCCCCAGCTACATGCACATTCGCTTTTTCAGAAACAGAATGATGATCAATTTCATCATACTTACCGCGAACAACATTTACAGCTGTACCAAAACGGCGAATATTAATAAATCCAAAATAAATGGTGAAAAACAACGCGCTTCCCACAAGTAAATAAATAACAAAAGGATTACCACCTACTTCAAAAAACACAACATTTGAGAAAAAATCAGAAACAGGTTTAAAAGCTTCGTTAATACGTTCGTCTAAACCCTTTTCTGTAGTTTGTGCAGTAAGTGGCAAACAGAAAAGTGTAAGCATAAGGACGATTGAATATTTCATAAAATTTTGTGGATTATAAATCAAAAACGGATGAGCGTTTGGCAAATAAAAAATCTTTCATTTTTAACCAAAAGGCAAGTACTAAGTACAATGCAAATCCAGCGCCCAACGAAAAAAAACTTAGGTAAATAAAAAATATACGCACATTTTTAGCTTTCATCCCAAGTCGCTCCGCAAGGCGAGAGCAGACTTCAAATCCTCTTTTTTCAAAAAAATAGCGTGTTTCGTGTAACAAACTCATCACACAAATGTAATCAAAGATTTAAAAGTTTGTGTCCAAATGCACATTTTAGACATCGTTTTGGACTGCAATAGTTCTGTTTCAACTGTATGCATGCTTGACTTTCAAGTGCATCGTCAATGGGACATCCCAATTGTTTAAAATTAGTGACATGTCTATTTTTCTCTGGCGGAAGTTTGCGCACCCAGTCAATTACATCTGATTTACGAGAATCGCCCAAATAGCTGTAGTATTGAAATAAAAAAGGAAAAATAGTATTTAGTAATAGTAGCTGTTTAAAGGGTTTTGTAAGTTTATTAACACGCTTTTTAGAAGGCGTATCAAAATGATAATGAGTATCCCAAAAAGATGATGTTTTTGCGTCCAATATGGTGTACCAATCATCCAGGTTTTTTGCACTTTGAACGAGTGTTAGTATACGAGGCTTTTCGTGCAACAACCAAGCCAATTGCGCCAAACGAATAGTAGGGAAATTTGTTGGTCGTAATCTAAAAAAAGTAGCACTCTCGTAGGGTGGATTTAGTTGGTATTTATGTTTCAAGTAGGTGTGATTTTTTTGTAGTTTATGGAAATACTCATTTTCCATGGGCTTCCTAAAAAGTCCCGCCTGACCCATAAGGAGTGCTTCTAAATCTTCCACTTTTGAGGCAGTTTTTTGCATCGCTAACCACGGAATTGAAAGCGCCATTTGAGCAAATGCCATAGCGTTTTGCTTGAGGCCAAATCCTTTTGCGAGCGCAATAAAAAATACGGCTTCCCAATTGTTATGTGTGAGTGCCAACCAGCTTTGAAACAAGGTCGTTTTTTCCATCAAACGTTCTACATAAACACGCTCAAAAAATTGTTTTCGCAATACCTTTGGAAGTTTATGAAGCTCATCTGCACACAATATCCACTTATTGGTTTGAGCTAACCAATCCAAATATCGAGTCGCAAAATTTTCGGGGGCATAGTTTGACAAACACAGTGTTGCTATAGGTTGCTGAATTGGATTAAAAACAGGTACATCAGCATCCCAAACAACATGCAAGACTACGTTGTCATAATTAGCATCAAGTTGATGACTATGATTAAACCAATCTGAAGCTTTTACGTGGAGTTCCACGTTTCCAACCCAAAGTATTTTATTGATTTGCACATGCGCATTAAAAAAATCTGGTCCTGCGTGTGCGTTTTCTTGTCCGGGCTTGACAATAATTAGCTCCTCGCCATTAGTGGTCTTTAATCGATCACGGCGAAAATTTTGTGTTTTCCATAAATAGGCCAGCAATTCCTCGCGCACCTAACATAAGAAGTATTACTCCTCCAAATCGCCCTCCCAAGCAAGGACGCCACCTTCAAGATTATACGCTTGTTCAAAACCCATTTGCTCCATGAGCTGGCACGCTTGCCCACTCCTGGCACCCGAACGACAGTACACAAAATACGCTTTGGATTTGTCTAATTCCTCAATTGAAGAAATAAAGGCTGCACCTCCTCGGATGTCTATATTCTTGGCTCCTAAAATATACCCGCTTTCAAACTCTTCTTCAGTACGTACATCAAGGATAATAGATTCTGGGGTTTGGCGCTGTAAATCAGCCCACTCGTTAGACGATAATTCGTTCATGGGTTTTTGTTTTTTGGGCGAAAATACACAGGAAACAATAAAAATACCAATTGCTGCACTAAAATATTTTCTCATACAAACAAATATAATTCAAAATATTATACTACATTTGTCATGACAATAGTTGTTATTACAATGATTAACAGAGACGTCGTAGTGGAGTTAATGAAAAGCGGTAATTTGGCGCATGATCAAGTTCATGGCATGCTGCAGCCATTTGGGTTAACATTACAACAATTTAATGTACTGCGTATATTGCGTGGAAGAAAAGGTGCTGCGTCTTGCTTAGAAAGCATAACCCACCATATGATTCAGCGCATGAGCAATACCTCTAGATTGGTAGACAGGCTAATCGCAAAAGGGTTGGCACATCGCGAAATTTGTGCTGACAATCGGCGTAAAGTTGAAATTTTCATTACAAAAAAAGGACTTGATTTACTTAAAGACATTGATCCTATTTTGGACACAACGGAGGAAGAAATTACTTCTTCTCTTTCGAATCAGGAAATGGAACACTTATTGCAACTACTAACGAAATTGAAATCGAAAAATTAATATTAAATACACACACATGAAAAAGAGAAATCTTATCGCCTTAGGGGCATCACTATTTTTAGCACTTGGGCTACACGCACAAACGGCTGCAATCACCAATGGTTTAATCAATTGGAAAGGGTCTGAAATTACAAACGATTCGCATGAAGGCACCATTGCAATCAGCAAAGGAGCATTAACCTTTGATGGAGCTTCACTTACTGGAGGTTCATTTACAGTAGACATGAACAGTATTGTTTGCACAGACCTTTCTGAAAAGTATGCTGCAAAATTAGTTGGACATTTAAAATCAGATGATTTTTTTGGTGTAGCGGAACACCCAGAAGCAACACTTATAATTACCTCAGCTGAACCAACAGAAGGTGGTTATAACGTATCAGGAGATTTTACAATTAGAGGTATTACACATCCTGAAAGTTTTACATTAAAACTTGACGGTACGAAAGCAACTGCAGATTTGGAAATTGACCGTTCTAAGTACAATGTAAAATTCCGTTCTGGATCATTCTTTGAAAACCTTGGTGACAAACTCATCAACGATGCGTTGGAGTTAAACGTGAGCTTTAACTACTAAAAACTTGTTTTTTCGTTGTTGAATTGTATATTTGCTTCAATGAAAAAATTAACTACTAAATCGCTTTGGTGGAACTCCTAATAAGGAGCAGATAAGCGTTTTTAGAATCATACAAAAGGCTTGTCGTATTGACAGGCCTTTTTTTATTTTTGACCAATGAAGTTTGTACTCAAAACAGATACACGAGAATTACTTACCGACACCATGACGCCGGTGAATATGTACCTTAAAATAAGAGATGCATATCCAGAAAGCGTGCTTTTGGAGAGTTCCGATTATGGCGCTAACGACAATAGCGTTGCGTATTTGGGTTTTAATCCGATTGCCTCTTTCAAAGTGCACAACGGAAGTATGACGCAAACTTTCCCCGACGGAACAAAACAGGAAACACCCCTGACAAAAGAAGTTTCAGTGGTAGATGCACTTGAAACATTTATATCTCATTTTGAAACCAATTTACCCGAAACCCGCTTTTTAGCAAACGGACTTTTTGGTTACACCTCATATGAAGCTGTTCAGTATTTTGAAGATATTAAATTAGCAAGTAAAGAAAGTACATCTGGAATTCCAGAGGTTTACTACGCCTTGTATCAAAATATTATTGCAGTTAATGTATTTAACAATCAAGCCAAATTATTTGCGCATTGCTACGATGCTGATAGCAACTTAGACGAGGTGGTAAAACTGCTTCAAGCACCTGCACGTGATTCGTTTGCTTTTAGCAAAGAAGGAGCACCTACTTCAAACATGACTGACGATGAATTTGTGGAATTGGTCAAAAAAGGCATCCATCATTGTATGCGTGGAGATGTTTTCCAGATTGTGTTGTCACGACGCTTTAAACAAGCATTTAAAGGGGATGATTTCAGTTTGTATCGCGTATTACGTTCCATTAATCCTTCCCCTTATATTTTTTATTTTGACTTAGGAAACTACAAGATTTTTGGTAGCTCGCCCGAGGCACAATTGGTTGTACAAGATGGCGTAGCCGAAATTCATCCCATTGCTGGAACATTTATCCGAACAGGAAACGATGCCCAAGACGAGGCCAAAGCCAAAGAATTAGCGCAAGACCTTAAAGAAAATGCCGAACACATGATGCTTGTTGATTTGGCGCGAAACGATTTAAGCAGGCATGGACATCATGTTACGGTAGAAAAAGACCGAGAAGTACAGTTTTATTCGCATGTTATACACTTAGTATCTAAGGTTACCGGGCAGAAAAAAGCGGACACCTCCACCATGCAAGTCGTTGCGGATACGTTTCCCGCCGGAACCTTAAGCGGCGCACCAAAACACCGCGCCATGCAACTTATTGACGACTATGAAAATAGTGATCGCGCTTTTTACGGGGGTGCGATTGGTTTTATTGATTTCAAAGGAAATTACAATCACGCAATTATTATTCGCTCATTTCTAAGTAAAGAAAATATGTTACACTACCACGCTGGAGCAGGTGTGGTATCCAAATCAAACCCTAAAAGTGAACTGCAAGAAGTATACAACAAGTTACGGGCGCTTAACACAGCAATGGATAAAGCAGAAAAACAATTTTCATGAACATATTAGTTATAGACAATTACGATTCGTTCACTTTTAATTTGGTGCATTATTTAGAGGAACTCAATTGTGAGGTTACCGTAAAGCGCAACGACCAATTTGAGATGGACGAAGTGGCTGCGTTTGATAAAATTGTCCTTTCGCCAGGGCCTGGGATTCCAGATGAGGCAGGGATGTTAAAACCCGTTATTGAAAAATATGCGAAAACCATTCCCATGCTTGGCGTGTGTTTGGGGCATCAAGCCATTGCTGAAGTTTTTGGCGGAACACTTACAAACCTATCTACCGTTTTTCACGGAGTTTCAAGTTCCATGACCATACTGCGAGAAGATCCAATTTTTGCCGATTTACCTAAAAGTATCGAAGTTGGGCGCTATCATTCTTGGGTGGTTGACAAACCGCTTCCAAAAGGTTTTATCATTTTAGCGGAAGAAGAAAATGGACAAGTGATGGCCTTTAAGCATGAAAAGTATCCGCTATATGGTGTGCAATTTCATCCCGAATCCGTGCTTACGCCACAAGGAAAAAAAATGTTGGAAAATTGGGTTTCGTTATAAAAAATTTATGCAAATGCTTTTATCTTTTGGATTTATGATTGCAATAAAAAACGATATACTGTCAGTTCGAGTGCCTCGACTGCTTTGTCGAGGTGTATCGAGAACATTATTTTTGTATTCACTTCTCGATGAAAATTTGCGCGTTCTTTGCAAATTCACACGAAGTGACGAATTTATAACTACATGAAAGAAATTTTAACACGACTGACGCAACACGAAAAGCTCTCGCGACAACAAGCGAAAGAGGCGTTGCTGTTTATTGGCAGTGGTGCGGGCGATTCATATCAAATCACAACTTTTTTAAGTGTATTTATGATGCGAAGTATTGCAGTTGAAGAATTGGCGGGCTTTCGAGATGCGCTCTTAGAACTTTGCGTTGCTGTAGATCTGTCTGCTTACAACCCTATTGACTTATGCGGAACAGGCGGCGATGGCAAAGACACGTTTAATATCTCAACACTTTCGTCTTTTGTTACAGCAGGTGCTGGTATTCATGTGGCAAAACATGGAAATTACGGCGTTTCTTCATCTTGTGGTTCAAGTAATGTGATGGAGTTTTTGGGTATTCGCTTTTCAAACGATGCCGCTTTTTTAGAAAAATGTATTGCTGATGCCGGGATTTGCGTCTTGCATGCGCCGCTGTTTCATCCTGCCATGAAACACGTAGCACCCATTCGTCGTGCCTTGCAACTCAAGACCTTTTTCAATATGTTGGGGCCGTTGGTAAATCCATGTGCACCAAAGCAACAAATTGTTGGTGTTTTTAGCCTGGCACTACTTCGATTGTATCACTTTTTATTTCAAGATACGGATACGAATTTTTGCATTTTACATGCGTTAGATGGCTACGACGAAATCTCGCTTACGGGAGCTACCAAAGCTGTTTCTAAAAGTGGCGAAATGCTTATTCGTCCTTCCGATTTTGGACTTAAACCACTTACGCCAGAAGCCATTGGAGGGGGAAATACAGTTGAAGCTGCCGCAACTATTTTTAAAGCTGTCTTGAATGACGAGGCTACAGAAGCGCAAAAGCAAGTGGTATGTGCTAATGCAGGAACTGCTATTGCTACTGCTTTAGATGTTTCTTTAGCCGAAGGCTACGCAAAAGCACAAGAATCCATTGAATCAAAAAAGGCATTACACGCCTTTACTAAACTTTTAGAGCTAAGCAAGTCATGAGTATTTTAGCACAAATTGTTGCAGACCAACGAAAAGAAATTACACTCAAAAAAGCTGTAGTTTCTCAAACGCAGCTATATGCCATGCCGCTTTACAACAGGCAAACGATTTCATTTTCGAACGCTATAAAAAATACGCCATTAGGCATAGTGGCGGAGCACAAAAGACGTTCGCCGTCAAAGCCAGAAATCAAATTGCAATCAAGAGTAGCAGCAGTGGCACAAGGCTACGAAAAAGCAGGTGTTGCAGCTATGTCTGTACTTACAAATAATCAATACTTTGGGGGGTCATTAGAAGACTTACTGCTTGCGCGAAGTGCATGCAATCTTCCCCTATTGCGCAAAGAATTTATTGTAGATGCGTATCAAATTCATGAGGCAAAAGCCTATGGCGCCGATGCCATTTTACTTATTGCTGCCTGTTTAGATGCAGCTGAAACTAATTATTTGGCTAAAACTGCAAAAAGTATTGGTTTGGAAGTTCTTCTTGAAGTCCACAATAAAACTGAACTCGATGAATCGCCTTTAGAAAATATTGACGTGGTTGGAGTTAATAATCGAAACCTGAAAGATTTTTCAGTGTCGCTAGATACAAGTTTGTCATTAGCGGAATACATTCCATCAGATAAAGTCAAAATTTCGGAAAGCGGAATTTCTTCACACAACGCTATTGACACATTACAAAAAGTAGGCTTTGATGGCTTTTTGATGGGCGAACATTTTATGTTACACGAATCGCCTGGCGATGCAGCGGAGCAGTTTATTAAAACTTTTACGTCATGAAATTAAAAGTATGTGGCATGCGCGAACCCAAAAATGTTGCTGAAATTGCAGCATTACAACCCGATTATATGGGGTTTATTTTGTGGGATGGCTCGAAACGCTTTTGCGTTAGCCCGCCAGAAGTTTCTGATACTATTATAAAAGTTGGCGTTTTTGTAGATGCGCCTTTGGAAGAAATTGAACATGCCATCACAACATTCAAACTCGGTGCAGTGCAATTGCACGGAAACGAATCGCCACAACAGTGTCGTGAACTGCAAGGCAAGGTACACGTAATAAAAGCATTTGGAGTTGGAGCAGATTTTGACTTTGATATACTCCTAGACTATCTGCCCTACTGCGATTTTTTCTTGTTTGACACCAAAGGACCTATGCCTGGCGGGAATGGAACTACTTTTGACTGGTCTATTTTAAAAAATTACGGCTTTGATTTGCCTTTTTTTATAAGTGGTGGTATTGGGTTAGCAGAAATAAATAAGATTAACGAACTTCGCAATGCAGATTTACCTGTCTATGCTATTGATGTAAACAGTAAATTTGAAATTGCTCCAGCGGTTAAAAATGTGGAGCAGCTTAAAAATTTTAAAGAAAAATTAGCGCTATGAATTCATATAATGTAAACGAAAAAGGCTATTACGGCGATTTTGGTGGAGCCTATATTCCAGAAATGCTCTATCCAAATGTGGAAGAGCTACGACAAAGCTATTTGGAAATTACAGCACAAGCCGACTTTAAAGCCGAGTTTGATCAATTGCTTAAAGACTATGTCGGAAGGCCAACCCCTCTCTATTTTGCATCGCGATTATCCGAAAAGTATAACACCAAAATTTACCTAAAACGTGAAGATTTGTGCCACACAGGTGCACATAAAATCAACAATACGATTGGACAGATTTTGTTGGCAAAACGTTTGGGTAAAAATCGCATAATTGCAGAAACGGGTGCTGGGCAACACGGCGTAGCCACGGCTACCGTTTGTGCGCTTATGGGCATCGAATGTATCGTGTATATGGGTGAATTGGATATTAAGCGACAAGCACCAAACGTAGCCCGCATGAAAATGTTAGGCGCAGAGGTTAGATCTGCACAATCGGGCAGTAAAACATTGAAAGACGCAACCAACGAGGCCATTCGCGATTGGATCAACAATCCTGTTGATACGCACTATATTATTGGCTCGGTAGTTGGACCGCATCCTTACCCAGATATGGTAGCACGTTTTCAGGCTATAATCAGCGAGGAATGCAAAACACAATTACAAGAAGTTGAAGGTCGTGATTACCCCGATCACGTTATTGCTTGTGTTGGTGGAGGAAGCAATGCTGCTGGTATTTATTATCATTATTTAGACGATCCGCGTGTAAATATAATTGCGGTAGAAGCCGCAGGAAAAGGGATTGATTCGGGCGAAAGCGCTGCAACCTCCGCATTGGGTAAAGAAGGTGTTATTCACGGAAGTAAAACGTTACTCATGCAAACTCCAGATGGACAAATCACTGAGCCTTACTCCATTTCGGCAGGCTTAGACTATCCGGGTGTTGGCCCGATGCATGCGCATTTGTATCGCAGCCAACGAGCTGAATTTGTTTCTATTCCAGATCAAGAAGCTATGGACTGGGGGCTTTCGCTTTCACAGATGGAAGGCATTATTCCTGCTATTGAAACGGCGCACGCTTTTGCGCTTTTGGATGAACGTAAATTTGAACCAAACGATGTGTTGCTCTTTAATTGTTCGGGGCGAGGCGACAAGGATCTTGAAACCTATATTGATTATTTTAAGCTCTAATATTTAAAAAAAATTGTACTTTAGTGTTTGAATTAGCCCCAATCTTCTTCAAGATTAAATTATAATATACTTTAATATATGAATTTGAGAGGGGTGCTAAACACACCATTCATGAAAGAGTTCAAAAAGTTTATTAGCAAAGGCAACGTTGTCGAGCTAGCCGTTGGTCTTATTATGGCCACTTACTTTGGCGCAATCGTAAAATCTTTAGTCAATGATATTATCATGCCACCCGTTGGGAAATTATTGGGAGGCGTTGATTTTGCCGCACTTAAATATATTATTCAACAAGGGGTAGAAGCCGATGGAACTGCTGAAATCGCCATCCGATATGGCCAATTTATCAATACCATAATAACCTTTCTTATTGTCTCATTTTCCATTTTTTTAGTGGTAAAACTGTATAACAATATAAAAGAGAAATTAGCAGCGGAAGAGGAAAAGGCACCTGCCGCACCGCCTACCCCGTCAAAGGAAGAAGAATTGTTGACGGAAATCAGAGACTTGCTCAAGAAAAAGTAGGCACTAATTTTTTGTTGCTTGACCTTTTTTAAAAGAGTACTTTTGAATTTTCAAATAAAGACACACTTTATTACATGAATCGCATTCAATCTGTACTCGAGCAAGACAAAAAACTTTTGTCCATTTATTTTACCGCTGGGTTTCCAAACCTCAACGATACCGTTTCCATTTTAAAACAACTCGAAGCGGAAGGTGTTGATATGATAGAATTAGGGCTGCCTTTTTCTGACCCATTAGCAGATGGTCCCACCATACAAGAAAGTTCTACACAAGCACTTCGTAACGGCATGACCACAGATAAACTCTTTGAGCAACTCAAAGGTGTGCGTAAGCATGTGAGTGTACCGCTTATCGTCATGGGCTATTTTAATCCAATGATGCAATATGGCGTTGAACGCTTTTGTCAAAGATGCCAAGAGGTTGGCATTGATGGGCTTATTGTTCCTGACCTTCCAGTTGATGTATATCATGAAAAATACCAGGCATTATTTCAGCAATACGGATTGCTTAATATGTTTTTAATTACACCACAAACACCCGATGAACGCATTCGCTTTATTGATGAAGTTTCTGAGGGATTTATTTATATGGTAAGTAGTGCCGCAACCACAGGTGCACAAAGCAGTTTTGGCGATGCGCAAGCTGACTACTTTAAACGCATTGGTGCCATGAATCTAAATGCAAAGCTTTTGGTTGGTTTTGGTATTAGTAACGCAGAAACCTATAACGCAGCCACAGCACACAGTAAAGGTGCTATTATTGGGTCGGCGTTTATCAAGCATCTTGAGGCGAAAGGCGTAAACAGTGTTGCTGATTTTATTAAGCAAATACGTTAAGTTTTGATTTTCAAATAGATGTATATTGCTATCTGAAATATTTCCTATTTTCATTCGTGTTTTATTATTTGAAACTTAGATTTGTAGAATATTTACCCTAAATAATATTCTAAACATGAAAAATTACCACACATTCATCCTACTTCTTATAATTATCATTACATCAACAGCTTTTTCGCAAGAACAAGCGCATTGGAGTGCCGCACGTCCAGACGGTCACGCCCCTATCAGCGTAATGGGCGACCATACGCACCACAAAAACGAAGTGATGTTTTCATACAAATACATGCCCATGTGGATGGAAGGAAGTTTAAGTGGACGTAATGCAGCTTCGGATGGGACAATTTTTGAAAATTACATGGCAGCACCCAAAAAAATGCATATGGAAATGCATATGCTTGGAGCTATGTATGCAACTTCAAACAATATTACGCTAATGGTAATGGCACATTACCTATCTAATAGCATGGATCTGAAAACAAAAATGGGCATGGACTTTGGGACGCAATCCAAAGGATTTGGGGATATCTCAATTGCTGCATTATTTAATTTGTTAAAGTTAACAGACCAATCTGTTCATGCTATGCTGGGCGTTTCAATTCCTACTGGAGATATTGACCAGCGCGGTAATACACCAATGATGGCCAACGCACAACTCGCCTATTCCATGCAACTTGGAAGCGGTACTTGGGATCCAATTTTAGGTGTAACCTATCTTGGTCAAAGCGATAAATTTTCATGGGGGGCACAACTAAAACAAATGCTTAGACTTGGAGAAAATAGTGAAACATATCTGTTGGGAAATCAATTTCGTGCTGGGAGTTGGGCCGCAATCAAACTCAATAAAAACTTTAGTTTTTCGGGGAGTTTGCGCTACACGAATCTTAGCCGCATTAAAGGGGCAGACAAAGACATGAACCCAGGCATGATGCCCTTATTTAATACTGAAAATAGTGGAAGAAATCAAACAGACGCAGGAATTGGAATTAATTTCTATATCCCAAAAGGGTCGTTAAAAAATCTCAGGTTTGCTTCGGAGCTACTGCTGCCCGTTACACAAAGTGTGAATGGAATTCAAATGAAAAACACTTCGCTTGCAACTTTTGGCGTTCAGTATACGCTCTAACATAATAGGAAATCTCCATTCTCACTGTTTTTTTGTACATTTAATAAAGATTCCCAAATCTATGTATCCGTTTTGATATTATCTCGATTTGGGCTTAAAACCAAATCATTATGGGAAAAGGAGATAAAAAAACACGCCGCGGAAAAATTGTAAATAAAACATTTGGCGTTAGAAGACCACGACCAAAAAACAAACCTAAAACTAACGCACAAAAACAGGCTGAGTAGCTTCTGTAGTTTCGGTTTCGTTAAATGTATAACCGTCTGAAGCAAAAGCCAGAACATCTTCCGTGGTTTGCGCATTTGTTTCAATCAAGTGACGCGTCATAAGCCCGCGGGCTTTTTTGGCGAAAAAGGAAATTATTTTTAATTTTCCATTCTTAAAATCTTTAAATACGGGATGTATTACAGAGGTATTTAACGCGTCAAAATCAATTGCGCTAGCATATTCTTTACTAGCCAAGTTGACCACTAACTCTGAAGAAGACAGTTCGTTTTTTAAATGTGTCGTAAGTTCTTGTTTCCAAAACGCATAAAGAGATTTTTGACCATTCAAACCAAAAGAAGTGCCCATTTCTAATCGATAGGGTTGCATCAAGTCCAATGGTTTTAATATGCCATAAAGTCCAGATAAAATACGAAGGTTTTGTTGTGCTATTCCTAATGCGTTTTCGCTAAGTGAATACGCATCTAAGCCCGAATACACATCTCCGTTAAATGCAAATACTGCAGGGCGAGCATTAGCAGTAGTAAAGGGTGTTGTGAATTTTTGATTTCGTTCCCAATTTAATTCCGCTAACTTTTCAGAAATATGCATCAATTTTTGCAGTTCTGCAGGGGATTTTGTTTTTAAGGAAGCGTTGAGTTGTATTGCCTCACTTAAAAATGCAGGCTCACTGTGAGCAGCTATTGGAAGTGAGCTTTTGTAGTCTAAAGATTTGGCTGGTGAAATCAGAATTTTCATCTTCAATATTTTAGTTAAAAATACAATTCTTGTGCGCTTTGGCAACGCTTGCGCACAAAACTAAGCAATAGTACTATCAAGAATTCCCTAATCGTTGATGTTGCGCATAGTTACGCCATTTGTCAAGCAAACCATCAAAATCAGAAGGCAGCGGACAACTAAACGACATTTTCTCCCCGCTTTCTGGATGCACAAACCCCAAGGTTTGGGCATGTAATGCTTGCCTAGACATTTGCTTAAAACAATTGTCCACAAACTGCTTGTATTTGGTAAAGGTAGTGCCCTTTAAAATTTTATCACCACCGTAACGCGAGTCACTAAATAGCGTGTGCCCAATATACTTCATATGTGCCCTAATTTGGTGTGTACGACCCGTTTCCAAAACGCAACGCAATAAAGTTACATAGCCAAATCGTTCTACAACCTCATAATGAGTAACGGCATTTTTCCCTTGCTCGGCATCTGGAAAAACAGTCATCAACAATCTATTTTTTGGGTCGCGACCCAAATGACCGTCAACGGTTCCCTTTTCGTCATTTACATCACCCCAAACCAACGCCAAATATTGACGTTCTGAAGATTTATCGTGGAACTGCTGTGCCAAATGCGCCATAGCGTGTTCGGTTTTAGCAACCACCAATAGTCCCGAAGTATCTTTATCGATTCGGTGTACAAGCCCTGGACGGTTGTTGCTATTTTTGGGAAACTGCCCAAAGTGATAGAGCAATCCGTTGATTAGCGTTCCTGAATAATTTCCGTGACCTGGGTGCACAACAATTCCAGCAGATTTATTTACAACCAAAAGAGCGTCGTCTTCATACACAATATCAAGAGGCATTTCTTCGGGAGTAAGTAAGGCTTCGTGTGGTGGGTGTGCCAAGAGCACGCGAACAACATCGCCGCCTTTTACACGATAATTTGATTTAACGGATATATCATTAACAAAGATTGAGCCGGCTACGGCTGCCTGTTGTATTTTATTTCGGGTTGCATTTTCAATGCGATTCATCAAAAACTTATCTACACGCAATGGTTCTTGTCCAGAGTCGGCAGTAAAAGCATAGTGTTCATGAAGATCGTCAAACGCTGTTTCTTGTTCCATATTATTGTTCGGGTCTAATGCCGTTACCTAAAACTAAATCCACTCGAGATGTTTTGGGTAATTTTTCTCCTGGAGCAATGGGAGCATTGTCGTATCGAAGCTGCAACACCATATCTTTTCCAATATTATCCATGTAAGTAATTTCGCCAATTTCTAGGCCAACTGCACGAAGAGTAGACTCTGCAGAACGCCGTGTGATTTGAATCACTTCAGGAATACGCACCTCATTGTAATTGGCAGGATTAAGCGTAAGGTAAATTTTTCGATACTTTTTTACTTGGTCGCCAGCAAGTGGCGATTGCTCAATAACAGCAAAAGGCTTGTAATCGGGATTGAATCGTGCCGAGTCAATAACCTCAAAATTTAAGTTTTGATCTTCCAAAATAACTTTCACCTCAGCAATAGATTTAGCTTGTAAATCTGGAACTTCAATAAAATCCCCTTGTCGGGTATGCCAATTTAAGCCGTAAAAAACGCCAATAAAAAGCACTGCCAACACAAGTAGCAACAAAAATAATTGCCAAAAAAAGCTGCGACTAAACAAAAAACGAAAGAAGTGAAGCATAAGATCTCTTAATGAACCCCAAAAATAATGATATTTGCACTATGAAAAAACGCATCGCCGTGGTAATGGGCGGAACCACTTCCGAACACGACATATCGCTAAAAAGTGGTAACGTTGTAATCAAACATTTACCCTCAGATATTTTTGATATTACGGCAGTAATTGTTTCCAAATCAGGTTGGAAAGCAATACACAATGCGCATGAAGCTTCGATTGACCTTAAAACATTCTCCTATATTTTTGATGAAAAAACATATTCTTTTGATGCCGTATTTAATGCCGTTCACGGCGCTCCGGGAGAAAATGGTGAATTGCAAAAAGTGCTAGAAAACGCCAATATACCCTACACAGGTTGTACTGCCGAAGTATCGCGTCTCACTTACAACAAACATCAAACCTTAGCTTTTTTGGCACCGCACGGAATTGCTATGGCAACAAATCAATTGTTGCATAAAGACGGTAATTGGGATATAACCGAATTGGTAGAAAAAATTGGACTACCCTGTTTTGTGAAAGCAAACAAAGCCGGAAGCAGCTATGGCGTGGTAAAAGTGCATAAGGTCAACGATATGGAAGATGCCATCAATAATGCACTTTTAGAAGATGATCAAGTACTTGTTGAGCGTTTTCTTTCGGGGACAGAAGTATCCATTGGTGTCATTGAATATCGAGGCAAAGTGATGGTACTCCCACCAACAGAAATTATTGCCAATGGCGATTTCTTTGATTACAAAGCAAAATACGAGGGAAATTCACAAGAAATCACCCCTGCCCGATTGTCTGATCTGCAATTGAAAAACCTAAATGCTGCAGCAAAAAAAGTATTTACAATTTTGGGGGCTAGAGGGTTTAGCCGCAGTGATTTTATTTTTATTGGCGATACTCCCTACTTTTTAGAACTTAACAGTATTCCTGGACTTACTGAAGAAAGTTTACTTCCACAACAGGCGCGTCATGTGGGGATCGAACTGAGCGACTTGTTTACTGATATGATTTCTAGCTGTCTAAAAAATAATACCTTTGACGCATGAAACGTGCATTATTTCCAGGCTCATTTGATCCATTCACCGTTGGGCACTTAGACATTGTGGAGCGAGGTATCAAAATTTTTGATGAAATTGTTGTGGGAATTGGCATCAATAGCGAAAAAAAATATATGTTTTCGTTAGAGGAACGCTTAGCATTTATCAAAGCCTGTTTTGAACACGAATCACGTGTTCGTGTTGAAACTTACGAAGGGCTAACCATTAATTTTTGCCAGGAAATTGAAGCGGATTTTATTTTGCGTGGCGTTCGAAATAATGGGGATTTTGAGTTTGAAAAAGCAATTGCAAGAACCAATCGGCATATGTCTGAAATTGAAACAGTTTTCTTACTCACCTCAGCAGAAACTTCTTATATCAGCAGCAGTATTGTGCGTGAAATTATTCGAAACAATGGAGATTACAGTACTTTTATTCCTCCTCAAATAAAAATCTAAACAACTTTGCTTTAGCAAACAAATAGGAAATATTTGGATAAGTATTTCCAAGTGCTTTTCGAGCCTTTTTTTTGTCCTTCCAATCTGCTTTGGTAATATCTTCTTTAGTTTCAGGTACCAACGCACCTTCGTGTTTTGAAGTCATATAAAACCAGTGAGATTCTTTTAATTGGTAGCGATTACTACGCTTAAAAACATGATACGTAACGCCAACCAACTCCCTAACTTTGATTTTTTTTACTCCTGTTTCTTCCTTCACTTCACGTTTTCCGCCTTCTACTAATGTTTCGCCCTTTTCAACTTTTCCCTTAGGTAAATCCCACTTCTTTTTGCGATAAATAAATAATATTTTCCCGTCTTTATTTTGAACCACCCCACCGGCAGCAACTACAACAGGTAGCTTTTTCTTAAACAAAGGCAGCAACTTTTTGGGATTGTGATGCACCAAGTAAAGCGTTTCTACTTTGGTTGTTCTGAGAATACGAATGATTTTCTTTAGCGGAGTGCTTTGTAGCGGAAGCACTTTTGCTTTTGATTTTTTTGGCGCATCAACGGCAAGGATAATCTCCTTCTTATTGACAAAAACTTTATACATTTGCGTTATATGTCTATGGAATACTCCACTGCTCAACAAGTAGCAGAATACCTCTTACAAATTAAAGCAATAAAGCTTAAACCAGAAAACCCATTTACATGGGCAAGCGGTTGGAAATCTCCGATTTATTGCGATAACAGAATTACCCTTTCTTACCCAAACATCAGAGTGTTTTTACGCGATACAATGGCACAAGAAATCAAAACCCGCTATCCTAAAGCAAAAGCTATTGCGGGTGTTGCTACGGGAGCGATTGGCATTGGAATGCTAGTTGCTGATGTACTTGATTTACCTTTTATGTATGTGCGCCCTGAACCAAAAAAACACGGAAGGCAAAATCAAATTGAAGGACATTTTGACCCTGCTGCTGCTACAGTTGTAGTGGAAGATTTGATAAGTACAGGCAAAAGCAGTCTGCAAGCAGTTGACGCATTGCGTAAGGAAAACATCAATGTTTTAGGCATGGTCGCTTTGTTTAGCTATGAGTTTGATGTGGCTAAAAAAAACATGCAAGATGCAGCTATTGAGCTCACAACCTTATCGGGGTACAATGCACTAATAGATACTGCAATTACCACAAATTATATTGCGCCTGAACAAGAAGAAATTCTGAAAAAATGGCGCGAAGCTCCACAACTTTGGACGCCAAAAGCATAAATTATGACAATAGAAAGTAGTACAGCTAAAGTAAACAGTCCTATCGAAGACGTTTTTAAAAAGCTTAGCCAAGCAAGCACTTACGAAAGACTTATGCCAGAAGAGGCAAGTTTTAGAATAATAAACGAGTCTCAATTTAGTTTTAAGTTAGGAAGTATGCCCGTAATTCCGCTAAAAATGGAACGCCAAACCCCTTATAATCAGGTTGTTTTAGCTGCCGATGGTGGGAATGTTCCTTTTGAACTCCATGCAAATTTGAGTACCGAAGAAGATCAAACACAGATTCAATTGGTCTTTGAAGGTGACATCAATCCCATGATGCAAATGATGGTTAAAAAGCCATTGACACAATTCTTAGAGGCGCTTATTAGCAATGCGCAAAAGCTGTAAAAACCAGCTTTTTCTCCTCAAAAAGTTCTGTTGCGCCATCAGCGTGTTTGATCTTTAACTTTCCATCCTCAGCTACGCCCAAAATTGTGGCACTAAAAGATGTTCCATCTACTCTTTCAAAACTAAATGCTTGGTTTAATCCAAACAATGCATCAAGATATCTTGAATTATCAGTACTGCTGGCACGAACTGTAGATTCGATATTTGCAGCCAAACTTTCAAAGAGCACCTCGATATCCTGTAATTTGCCTGTAGCCGTACGCATCGATGAAGCGCATGGTAAATTGGGGAAGTCTAATTGATTGACATTAATTCCGCAGCCAATTACAACGCCTGTAACTTGTTTTCCTCTTAATATGGGTTCTACCAAAACACCACCAATTTTTTTTTCCGCTGACAAAATGTCGTTTGGCCATTTGATTTGGAGTGCTGGAATATTTTGTGGTGTCAGCGTATCCAAAATAGCCAAACAAACACGTTTATTTATTTCAAAAATAGCGCTGTTGTCAATCGAAATTCCACCTATGTACACAGAACACAACAGATTAAGGTCTTTTTCAGAATACCATTTTGAGCCCATACGTCCCGTGCCATGCGTTTGATACCCAGCCTTAACGGCAATGGCATTATGCGCTTTGGTTTGCTGTACCCACTGCTTTAAAAAAGCGTTGGTAGAGTCAATTGTACTAAGTTTTATTATCAGCATGTTTTAAACTATAAAGACTTTATGCTTTATAAATTTATACAGGTATTGGATTCCTTGTTTAATTTATTAAAATTTTTCTAGTCCAACGTTTGTTTTTTGCTTCAGCTTTCAAAATATATAGTCCATTATATGCGTATGCA
>CATIMP010000084.1 GCA_949528465.1 Bacteroidota bacterium
GTAGTAGGCCTTGTTCCCACGATTGGAATTCCCTTACCTTTAATGAGTTACGGCGGATCTAGCCTGCTCGCGTTTAGTATTTTCTTGGGGATTTATTTACGCATTACCTACCAACGCATCGCTTAGTTTTGCTGCAACGCAAGTGGCTTAGACGGAATAAAATTCAATTCTAAATCTTCTAAAATATGAACTGCTTCTTCTAAGTACATGTCTTTATTAAGCGCTTTTTTCCAACGTTTACGTTTTTCAAATAATATGGTGTCGGACTTCATTTTAGCACGTTCATAAGGAAGCGAAGAAAACGAAAGTGCATTGGAATAATCATCTAACACTTCAAATTTTTCTACAACCATTTCGTCTTTTTCAATTTCAGAAGAAAAAGTAGTGTAGTTCAGTGAAAATACAGATTTATCTTGCTGTGACTTAATCCATTTCGCATTTTTATCAATCAATTGAAAAAGTTGATTTGTTGCAATACGATCACTACTTTTTTGAATTACGTCTTTATAGTTTTTGTAGCCGTTCCACTTAGAAAATGAAGCGGATGTAATTTGATCCCAAACGAGCGGGTTCTCTTCATCTTTCTCGCCAATATCTACGTAAGCATATCGGTCAGGTGCAATCACATCACTTTTCACTCCCTCCAACTGGGTAGATTTTCCTGTTATGCGATAGAACTTCTCGGTGGTGTATTTCAAAGCACCCAAATCTCCGTATGTACTTTTTGAAACAAATCTGTTCAATTCCAATACGTTTTGTACCGTTCCTTTTCCAAAGGTTTGTTTGCTTCCCAATACCACCGCACGCTCGTAATCTTGCATAGCAGCAGCCAAAATTTCAGAAGCAGATGCGGAAAGCTCATTTACCATTAGTACAAGTGGTCCTTCCCAAAGCGTTTTTCCGTCTTTGTCTTTGAGCACCTTACTTTTCTCTGATGTAGATTTTACTTGAACTACGGGGCCTTCATCAATAAAAAACCCAGCCATATCAACTACCGTTTGTAGCGAACCGCCACCGTTATTCCTTAAGTCAATAACCAAGCCTTGAACGCCTTGCTTTTTTAACCTGATAATTTCTTGCTGCATGTCCTTGGCAGCATTTCGTTCTTTGTAATCTTTAAAATCAACATAGAATTTTGGTAAATGGATAAAACCATACGAACGTCCAGCCTTTTCAATTACAGTGGACTTCAAATAAGCCTCTTCCATAACAACCGTATCGCGATCAATGGCTACTTCTTCAACAGTTCCATCTACCTTTTTAATAGTCAAATACACTTTAGTTCCGGCAGGGCCTTTTATAAGCTTAATGGCATCGTCTAAACGCATAGACTGCACGTCAACAGGGTCGCCTTCTTCTTGTCGCACCATCATAATTTGATCTCCAACATCAACAGATTGATCACGCCACAAAGGACCGCCCGAAATAACCTCCACGATTTTAATAGCTTGATTTCGCTTGGTTAATCGTGCGCCAATTCCTTCATACTTTCCAGACATAGAAGCGTCAAATCTATCTTTATCAACTGGCGCAAAATAAACCGAGTGCGGGTCAAACTGCGAAACAAATGCATTCAAATACGTTCCAAACCAATCCTCTTCGCGCACATCTTCCATCAGAGAAAAATAGTTCTCTAAGTTTTCACGTGTTATTTCACGCGCTTCAACTTCCAATTCGTCAAATGATTTTGGCTTGTATGTTTCGTCCTTTTCAGCTCTTTTTTCTTCTTCCTCTAACTTACCGTGCACAATATTTAACGTGGAAAACTTAAGCTGCTTACGCCATTTCTCCGTTCGTTGACGCAGTGTAAATGGATAACCTTGGTTGTCGTAATCCATATCTATTTCTTCTTTCTTGGCATAGTCAAAAGGCTTTTCCAATAGTTTGGCATAAAATAATTTTGCCTCGCCCCTACGCTGAAGGTATCGCGCATACGCCAAATCAAAAAAGTCGGTATTCAAACTTCGAAACTCATCATCAAGCGCATATTTATACCGCTCAAATTGAATAATATCTTTCTTTAAAAAATACCGTTTCTGTCCGTCAAGGATTTCCAAAAAAGAAGCGTGAAGGTCTTCAGAAAGGTCGTTATTAATAATTTTTGGCGAAAAATGTCCCCGCTGCATAAAGTATGTAATAAGCTCCATAAGCAACTTATCTTTTGACGCATTTGTGGAAAAATTATGGCTCAATGGCGTGTTAAAACGCGTCCATGCAATGAGCACTAAGGCAACTAAAATTAGGGGGACGAAAATCTTCTTTCTCATATATGTAATTCGTAGCAAGTTTAAATGTACTACTTTTTGTTAACTTTTGGATAAGTCTTCTATAATCATGCCAAAATAAATGAAAATGACGTAACCATTGTGTACTTTTAACTTTCAATTAACAAAGATGAAAAAGCCACTTATTTTAGTCACAAACGATGATGGCATCAGTGCTCCGGGATTGCGAAACTTAATAAAAGTCATGAATACTATTGGCGATGTGGTCGTGGTTGCTCCCGATAGTCCGCAATCAGGAATGGGACACGCCATTACCATAAATAACACCTTACGTTGTAGTAAAGTAACTATCGACGATGGTCCGCAAACTGAATATGCGTGTTCGGGCACACCTGCAGATTGCGTTAAAATGGGGGTTCATGAAATCCTAAAACGCAAACCCGATTTATGTGTTTCGGGAATCAATCACGGCTCAAACTCATCTATTAATGTGATTTATTCTGGGACAATGAGTGCTGCCGTAGAAGCCGGTATTGAAGGTATTCCTGCTATTGGATTTTCACTCTTAGACTATGCATGGAACGCAGATTTTGGACAAGTTACATCCTTTATAAAGCGTATTGCCGAATCGGCACTTGCGAATGGAATTCCGGAGGGTGTGGTATTAAATGTTAATCTGCCAAAACTTCTAGAAAAAGACATAAAGGGAATTCGCATTTGCCGTCAAGCTATGGCATATTGGGTAGAAGAATTTGATAAACGAAACGATCCAACAGGAAAAGAATACTATTGGCTCACTGGAAAATTCATCAACGAAGATAAAGGAGAAGACACGGACGAATGGGCACTCGAGAATGGCTACGTGAGTGTGGTTCCCGTTCACTTTGACATGACAGCGCATCACAGCATTCAAAAACTAAATACGTGGGATTTCTAACACCTGCTTCGCGTTGGGGCTTGCTTATTGGAATTGGTTTACCCGCTTTCTTATTGGGTATAGCTTTACTCCTATTTGACGCTCAAGGACAAGAAATTCAACAATCAACGCTTGGTGGAATTGCTGCCTTAAGTGCCATTCCAAATCTGTTGTTCTTTTTTTGGGCGCTACGAAAAAATAAAGACACTACAGCCTACGGTATACTTTTGGGTTGCATCTTATGGGCTTTGTTTACCTTTGGCATAAAGCTTTTTGGATGAAATATTACGTCATAGCAGGTGAAGCATCAGGCGATTTGCACGGCGCAAATATGCTCAAAGCGTTGCGAAAAAAAAATCCCACCGTGGATATCAGGGCATGGGGAGGAGATCGCATGCAAGCAGAAGGCGCAACCTTAGTCAAACACTACCGTGACTTGGCGTTTATGGGGTTTTGGGAGGTTGCTAAAAACCTTCGCACCATTCTGAACAACATTCATCTTTGCAAAGAAGATATTGCAGCATTTAAACCCGATGCGTTGATTTTAATCGACTATCCTGGGTTTAATTTGCGCATTGCCGAATGGGCAAAAACACAGCAAATCCCTGTACACTACTACATTAGTCCACAAGTATGGGCGTGGAAAGAAAACAGGGTAAAAATGATGGCGCGTGTCATTGATTATTTATATGTGATTTTGCCCTTTGAAAAACATTTCTTTGAAAACAAGCACCGTATTCCTGTTGATTTTGTTGGACATCCGCTCTTAGACGAAGTATCGCATTTTGATGCAGGCTCGGAAGCCGAATTCAGAAAAGAAAATAATATTCCCGCTAAAAAACCTATCGTAGCACT
The DNA here is from genome assembly GCA_949528465.1 of Bacteroidota bacterium. Lineage (GTDB taxonomy): Bacteria > Bacteroidota > Bacteroidia > Flavobacteriales > Flavobacteriaceae > UBA7446. The sequence continues at coordinate 3,997 of CATIMP010000084.1, forward strand.
TCTTCCTGGCAGCAGAACACAAGAGGTCAAAAAAATGCTTGAAGTTATGGTAGCAACCTCCAAACAATTTCCAGACCATTGTTTTGTGGTGGCTGCGGCACCGCAACTCAGCGATTCACTTTTTGAAGAACTACCTGTATATGTTGTTCGTAACAACACATATAAACTTTTAACACACGCAAAAGCGGCATTGGTTACTAGCGGAACGGCAACTTTAGAGACCGCACTTTTTAAAGTACCGCAAGTTGTCTGCTATAAGACTAGTACCATGAGCTACGCTATTGGAAAACAATTGGTGAAATTGCCTTTTATCTCGCTCGTAAATTTAATTTTAGATAAAGACGCAGTGCCTGAACGTATCCAATCGAATTGCAACCCAAAGCAATTGACAATAGATTTAACTGAAATTTTAACTGGAACAAAACGTCAAGCACAACTTGACGTATATAAAATCTTAAAGGAAAAACTGGGCGGAAGTGGCGCTAGCGCCGCTGTAGCGCAACTTATTTTAGAACGAACAGGTGCGTAATGTTATTCTTATTGTACTTGCCGTAAGCCTTGTGGGCTGTGGTAGTTTTAGAAAGGGAACTAAAATGAAACCCCGTGATGGCGTGGTCTATTATGCCAAAGGATATATTGGAACACCCTATGTTTATGGCGGTAATACCAAAGGCGGTATCGATTGTTCAGGGCTGATTTACAATGCTTTTCGGCAACAAGGTGTTCGAATTCCTCGAACCGTTCATGAACTACGAAAAAAAGGCAAACGCATTTCTGTTGATCGAGCCAAAAAAGGAGATATTATATTTTTTAGAACAAGCCGAAAGCGAAAGCTCACCCACGCAGGTATTGTGGTAAGTACGCGAGGGGGTATTCCGCAATTTATTCATGCATCCTCATCTAAAGGTGTAATGATTTCTTCATTAGAAAGCAGCTATTGGAAAAAGGCATATGCCCAGACACGAAGGCTGCTGAAAAAATAATTTTTTTTTATTTTTAGGCATGCCTCATCCAAGTATGCCTATAACTGTTATTGCACTTTCGTTTAGCGCAGGAATTCTATTGCGTGAAGCAGGTTTCCAGCCTTCATTCTTGATTTTTTTGGTAAGTGTAGCTGCACTAACTGTATGCCACTATAAACGCTGGTTTACGGTCTTTTTGTTTACTGTTGGTGGGTGTTTTTTGATCTTGGGAATGATGCGTTATAAACCGCCTAACTCAACTTACTCTTCTAATCCAAAAACGCATACCATTGAAATAAAAAAAGTGCAAAATACCTCCGCATATGGGCATCAATATGTCGTAAAAACTACGCAAAATGAAAGTGTTCTTCTTCAGGCAAGTCTAGAGCATGCATTTGCTATTGGAGATTGTTTTTTAGTGCACGGAACACTTGAGCCAATAGCAGCTCCAAAAAATCCAACCGATTTTGATTATAAAACCTTTATGCGCCGAAAAGGTGTTTCGCGTAAATTGATACTCACTAACGAAGTCTTTATTCCGCTAAAACAAAAATGGAGTCTAAAAAGTTGGGCGTTTGCTGTGCAACAAAAACTGATTGCCCAATTGAAAAAAACTTCACTAAATGCGGATAGTAAAGCGCTAATTATGGCGCTTGTTCTTGGTACAAAAAAGGAGTTGTCTGAAGAACGTATTCAGCAATATCAACGCGCGGGAGCGATGCATTTGCTTGCAATTTCTGGCTTACATATTGGCATTGTGCTGCTACTGCTTCGTTTTTTGGTTGCGCCGCTAAGGCGAATTAAGCACGGAGCTGTTTTGGCAGCGGTAATACCCATTGTTTTACTGTGGAGTTTTGCGCTTATCACAGGAGCATCTTCATCTGTTATTCGTGCAGTAACCATGTTTTCATTTTTGCAAATTGGACTTGCGTTAAAGCGAAAAAATGTACGTATGCAAAGCGTTTGGGTCAGTTTTGTGGTGTTACTTTTTGTACAACCCCGATTGCTTTTTGACGTTGGCTTTCAGCTTAGTTACGCTGCTGTTTTTGGTATTGTATGGATGATGCCCTACTGGCAACGCCTGTTTGAAAAGAAACATCGAATCGTTCGGTATTTTGCAGCACTTATTGGTATTGGAGGAATTGCGCAGTTGTCAGTCCTGCCCCTTAGCTTATTTTATTTTCATCAGTTTCCAATGCTGTTTTGGGTCAGTAATTTGGTACTCGTCCCTTTTATTGGAGTTATAATTTTTCTGGGTATTGGAAGTGTGGTAATGAGTTTTATTGGTCCCACGCATTGGATTTTTATAGGGGTGGATGCTGTATTTTGGTGGTATCAAAATGTTGTGGCATGGATTGCAAAATGGGAAGGTTTTTTTGTAGAACACATACCGTTTAGGGCTACTGATGCCATACTACTTGGTGCAATTGTGTTGAGCTTATTTTTCTTTTTAGCATATCCCCACAAAAACAAACTTGTTTTTTTGGGTGTATTAAGTTTTGGTTTTCACGCGCAATTACATTGGAAGTGGGAAAAACCGCCAAAAGCAACCATTGTACAATTGTATAAAAATTCGTTGATTTTGTCAGCAGATGACGATAGGGTTATGGTTATTTCAGCAACACAAACGCCACAAGTTAGGCGCATGGCGCAACAATTTAAGCAGCATTATCGTCTTAGTAATATCAAATACAAATCTATTAAACACGCCTACGATAATTTACTAGTAGTAGATAGCTTGGGTGTTTATATTGGGTTGGGAAAATACGAATCAGTACTGCTGCGGCAGAGTCCAAAAATACATTTGGGGGAGCTGATTGATAGTTTAAGTCCTAAAGTGATTATTGCAGATGGGAGTAACTTTCCCTCATTTGTGGAGCGGTGGAAAAAAACATGTGCGGTAAAAGGAATTAGATTTCACGCAACGGCAATACAGGGAGCTTATCCCTTGAACTGATGTTTAAAGTTCTTAATATATGCCGTAAAATCTTCTTGAGATTTGATGTTTTTGTAATCTTGTTGGTGAATCAGCTTGAGGTAAATCTCAATTTGTGTTGGCGTTAGATACCCAACAATTGGCGTAATGAAATTCCCTGTTTCGTCAAAAAACACAAGAGTAGGATAGCCTGAAACACCGAGATAGCGTGTAAACGTATGAGTTCCATTTCTGGTCTTCGCCCGTTTAGCGTCGTAATTCGGATTGTCAAAATCTTGCCCTTGATAGGATACTTTTTCATTCCCTTCGGCGTTAAATTTTACAGGGTAAAAATGCGTGTTCATATAGGTGCTCACATCATCGTTGCCAAAGGTGTTTTTATCCAACATTTTGCAGGGACCACACCAAACCGTGTAGGCGTCTAAGATAATTGGCTTGGGGCTTTCCTTTTGAGCGGTCAATGCTTCTTCGAGAGTATACCATTTTACTTGGGCAAAAGTTGCCGTGCAAAGCAACAGCACGATAATAAAAGTGATTTTTTTAATGTATTCCATGCATTTTACGAATTAAGATTGGCTTTAGTACGATCATCAATATCCCTGCCAAAACAGGAATTGCAAAGAAAATTAAAAAGAAATTAGAAAGACCATACGCTTCTGAAATTTTGTCTATATAACTCCCCGTTTTACCACCCAAAAAGTTGGCAATAGCACTACACACAAACCAAAAACCAAACATAAGACCTACAAGTTTTATTGGTGCTAATTTACTTACGTATGACAACCCAACTGGGGATACACATAATTCGCCCATGGTGTGAAACAAATAGGCTAAAATCAACCATATTATACTAACACTAGCCGTTTCTGCACCCATAGGAATACCCATGGCACCAACAGCTAAAAAGGCAAAACCTACACCCAATAAAATCAGTCCGATAGCAAACTTTACAGGACCGCTCGGATTTAATTTCGATGCCCAAATTTTGGAAAATAATGGGGCCAATAAAATAATAAACAATGAATTTAGCACCGAAAACCAAGAAGCAGGAATTTCAGTAGCCGTTTGGGTAAACTCACGTTGAATCATCCAAATGACAATGCCCCAAATAATCACAAAACTTGTACCCAAAAACACATTTGAAAGAAGGTAATGCCCTATCATTTTACGAAAAAGCCCATACAAAACCACGGTTAGTATAACCATGGGGACTAAGGTAATTACCGTATTGGCCGCTTTGAAAATCATGGAAGCATCTCCCACTAAAGTTCGCTGAGTAAAGTCTTTGGCAAAAATAGTCATGGAACCTCCAGCTTGCTCAAATGCCCACCAAAAGAAAATAGTAAAAATGGAAAAGACAATTATAACAATTAGCCTATCCACTTCAACTTTAGTAAAAGCTGTACTAGATGTTGTGCCTTTTTTGGAGGTATTAGCCGCTGCTAATTTTTTTGGCGTTAAGCCAATAGTACCAAATATTTTTTGAGCAAACCAAAACTGTAACATGCCCAAAAACATAAAAATACCTGCCAAACCAAAGCCGAGGTGCCAGCCTACTTTTTCGCCGATATAGCCGCAAAGCAAAATGCCTAAAAACGCACCCGCATTAATCCCCATATAAAAAATGGTGTAACCGCCGTCTTTGCGTTTATCGTCAACTTTATATAACTGACCAACAATAGAAGAAATATTGGGCTTAAAAAAACCATTCCCGACAATCATCAATCCAAGACCTAAGTAAAAGAAGGATTCAGTAAACGACTCTAGTGCCATAGAGGCGTGTCCAAGGGTCATAATAAATGCACCCAAAATCGTAGCATTGCGATATCCTAAAAATTTATCCGCAAGAAAACCTCCCAAAATAGGGGTTAAATACACCAAACCAGTATACCATCCATATAAAACTAACGCATCTTCACGAGACCATGCCCACCCCTCTTCCATCAGTGACGATGTAAGGAAAAGCACCAAAATAGCACGCATGCCGTAGTAGCTAAAACGCTCCCACATTTCGGTAAAAAACAAAACAAATAGTCCTATGGGGTGGCTTAGAATTGTGCGTTGATTTAGGGCAGAACCGCCAAATTGTGCTTCCATAATTAAGTAGCTGTTAGGCTAAGATAGGATTTTTGAGGGAATGAA
>CATIMP010000085.1 GCA_949528465.1 Bacteroidota bacterium
TCTAAGCGTCTTTTTCCAAAAGCTGTTGACCGAAACCGAGTTAAGCGCCTGATGCGAGAACAGTTTAAACTATTACGCAGTAAGGACGGTTATGTGGTTTTTTCAGGAAGTGGTTTTTTTATTTTCGAAGGACGAGAATTACCAACTTTGGAAGCGTTAGAAGCACCTATGCAAAAACTCGTTTCTGCTTGGCGCGAAAACTAATGCGCTCCCTGTTTAGCAACATTGCGAAATCTTATTTACTCTAAGCTCATGTCTTCCGCCTTCAAAATCTGTAGTTAAAAATGTTTCTACCATTTCTTTGGCAACTTGCTCAGAAACAAAACGCGCGGGAATACTTAAAATATTTGCGTTGTTGTGTTGGCGCGCCAACGCACTAAGTTCTGCTGTCCAACAGAGTGCCGATCGTATTTCAGGATATTTATTTGCGGTCATATTTGCGCCATTTCCGCTCCCGCAAATAATAATACCTAAGTCTGCCTTTCCGTCACGGACATCTGCTGCTACAGGATGAATGAAATCAGGATAATCTACGCTGTCGGTGCTATCTGTTCCATGGTTGTGGTATGTGTGCCCTAGTTTTGTAAGTAAAACAAATAATTCTTTTTTTAGTTCGGGACCGGCGTGATCGTTGCCAATTGCTATGTGCATGTCATTAAATTTAAATCAAAATTACAATATTATTATTGTTAGCAACCAACAGTTGTTCTGGTTGGAGAAAAATTAAATTTGTATATATTTTTGTTTACTACTTTTTATAACTGTTAAGAAAGTTTTGCTGCAAAATGACACTATAAAAACGACGCAATCTCACAACAATTCTTATTGCTGCTTATTGAAACGTGATTCACAAAATTTTGACGTTTATCAACACACAAATCTATGTTAATATTAGTATCAAGTGGTTTGTTTTGAAAGAGTTGGCTCATTTATTAAAAAGTTATTGCTTTTATAAACACCCTATTATAACCATCATATTTAAATTAAATTAAAAGAAAATAAAAGATGATTAATTAACATGTGGATAACTGTTTGTGTGAACATAGAAACTGTACCTTTGCTTTTATGGGTAAAAAAAAGAAAGTTTTAACGGTTCAAAATAGTGTTTTAAACCTATTTGAACAGAACCCAACAAAAACGTTTACTTACAAACAAGTAGCAGCACGATTAGGAATTACAGATCCGAGTGGAAGAAACCACATTATAAAAAGTCTAAAGAAATTAGCAGAGCGGAAATTAATCGAACAACAATCGCGTGGTAGCTATAAAGCGAAACAAAGAAGAAATTACCACGAAGGTGTCTTAGATCTCTCTGGAAAAGGAGTTGGTTATATTATAAGTGAAGATTTTGAGGAAGATGTCATGGTACCATCAACCCAATTTAATAAGGCGTTTGGTGGTGATACTGTTCAGTTTTATGTGTATCCAGCACGAGGAAAAAAACGAAGAGAAGGTAAAATCATTGATGTGGTTTCTAGGAAAAGAAATCAGTTTGTGGGTACACTTCAAAAAAAGAATGGAACACTCTTTGTCAGAGTAAGCTCAAAAATAGCAGCAGTTGATTTTTTTATAGAAGAGCAACCAAAAATGCCAACAGAAGATGGCGACCGAGTTCTTATTTCTTTTACGAATTGGAAAGAAACCAAATCACCCCAAGCTAAAATAGAAGAAGTATTAGGAGTAGCAGGAGAAGCCGATACTGAAATGCATACCATTTTAGCAGAGTATGGACTTCCTTATAAATTTGATTCACATATTGAGTCAGAAGCCAATAAAATAGATATTCATTTAGACAAAGCAGAAATTGCAAAAAGAATGGATTATAGAGATGTACTAACATTTACTATTGATCCAACAGATGCAAAAGATTTTGACGATGCGTTGTCGTTTAAATATTTAGAAGATGATTTATTTGAAGTAGGGATTCATATTGCTGATGTATCGCATTATGTAAAACCAGGAACACTTTTAGATGATGAAGCGTATCAACGCGCAACATCTGTTTATTTGGTTGACAGAGTTGTACCTATGCTTCCAGAGCAACTTTCAAATAAGGTATGCTCGTTACGCCCAAAAGAAGAAAAATTCACTTTTTCTGCAATTTTTACTTTAGACACACACGGAAATGTGAGAGATCAAAAATTTGGTAGAACCGTTATCAATTCTAATTATCGTTTTGCTTATCATGAAGCACAACATATTATTGAAACTGAACAAGGAAAAATACCTGCAGCCATATCATTAACAAATAAAACATACACTGCGGATTCATCCGTCGTAGACGCTATTTTACAATTAGACAAAACCGCAAAAGTTTTACGTAAAAAACGTATGCAAAGCGGTGCAATATCTTTTGATAAAGAAGAAGTAAAATTTAAACTTGACGCACAAAAAAAACCTATTGAAGTTTTTGTAAAAACAAGTAAAGACGCAAATAAACTCATTGAAGAATACATGTTGCTTGCCAACAAAAAAGTATCTGAGTTTATTGCTAAGCAAGATCCAAAAAAGACGTTTGTTTTTCGTGTCCATGATGAACCAGACGAAGCAAAATTAGATCAACTAAAACGCGTTATTGGCAGTTTTGGTTATTCGCTGAATTTAGCATCTGCGGAAACAACAGCACATTCTATAAATAAACTTTTAAAAGATATTCGCAACAAAAGAGAGCAAAACCTTATTGATACCCTTACAATTAGAAGTATGAGCAAGGCGACCTACACTACCCAAAATATTGGGCATTACGGTTTAGCTTTTGATTATTATTCTCACTTCACATCGCCAATTAGGCGTTATCCAGATGTAGTAGCACATCGTTTGTTACAACATTATTTAGACAAGAAAAAATCGCCAAAACAAGAAACCTATGAATCCATGATGAAACACTGTTCATCTATGGAAATCCTTGCAACTAAAGCCGAACGGGACTCTATTAAGTTTATGCAAGTAAAATATATGGAAGAGCGAATCGATGAAGAGTTTACTGGTGTAATTTCGGGTGTTGTTGAGCGTGGTATTTATGTAGAGCTTGAGGGAAATAAATGCGAGGGTATGGCTCGACCACAAGATTTTCCTGGAGACTATTATGTGTACAACGAAATGAATTATTCTTTTGTTGGAGAGAAAACAAAAAAAGTTTACCAACTCGGTGATCGTGTCACGGTGCGAGTAGATGCCGCAGATCCTATTAAAAGACACTTGGATTTTGTTCTTCTAGGACACGCAGAATAAATTGTATATTTGATAAAACCTTTCTTAATGCGACTTGTTTTTTTTCTCTTTTTAACTTCTATACTTAGTCACGCACAAGCTATTCGTTTAGGTCAATTTGACGAATTAAAAGTATTTGACGGCATTCGTGTAACAGTTATTCCTTCAGAAGCGGATTCGCTGGCGGTAGAAGGAAAAAACAAAGATTATATCTCGTATAAAAATAAAAACGGCCGCCTTTATATTCGTATGAATGTAAAAAAACGTTTAAGCGGTTTTAATACAACTGTAGCACTTTTTTGCTCAAACCCATTAGAAGAAATCGACGCGAATGAAGGTGCGTTTGTTTCCTGTCAAGATGTGTTATTTCAACAGAACATTACACTAAAAGCGCAAGAAGGCGCAGAAATAGAAGCCTTGTTAGACGTTCAAAAAATAACCACAAAAACAGTGTCTGGAGGTATTGTAAACCTAAAAGGCGCAGCGGTTATCCAATCGCATCGTGTTAGTGCCGGCGGAGTTGTGGAAGCCTCGACCTTAGACTCAGAACAAGTAGTGGTACGTGTAAAAGCAGGAGGAAATGCGGCTGTGCGCGCCACAGAGCTTGCTGAGGCAACCGTTTCGTTTGGCGGATCTGTTAAAGTATACGGCGAACCCAAAAAACTAATCAAAAAAATTGCCGTTGGCGGAAATATTTCCCTAGCAACTACAACAACGGAAGAACAACCTACAAATGAGTGAATTTTTAGCAGCAATACCCTTTTCGTTATTGCTCGTTGTTTCTACAGGCCCCGTTTTTTTTGTTATCATTGAGACAAGTATTTCAAAGGGAGCTCGTCGTGCCTTTTGTGTTGATATTGGCGCCGTCATCGCAGATATTGTATTTATTTTAATTGCGTTATTTGGTGCAAATACGATTCATCAGAACTTAGAAACGAATCCCCGGTGGTTTTTGCTTGGTGGCGTAGTATTAATAGGTTTTGGATTGATATCATATCTCCACACACGCACCAACAAAAAGCAAGTCGCTTATACTGCGGAACAACTCACTAAAGGAAGTTATCTTTTTTATGTTGGCAAAGGGTTTTTGCTTAACATCATTAATATGGGTACGTTACTTTTTTGGTTGGGTTTGGTGGTTCTTTTTGGGACGAAGTACCAAATGGATTACGGCAAAATTGTGCCGTTCTTGGCTTATATTTTAGTAGCGTATTTATCCTTAGATCTAATAAAAATTTACCTGGCCAAACAACTTAAAACCAAACTCACACCACAGGTGATTTACAAACTAAAGCAGTTGGTACATCTGATTTTAATACTGTTTGGATTGTTTTTTGTTTTTCAGGGGACCTTTCCAGACGAAAAGCAAAAATTAGAGGAAACACTAAAAGAGCGTTTAAAGTAGAGGCACCGAGCGGATTCGAACCGCTGTACAAGCTTTTGCAGAGCTCTGCCTAGCCACTCGGCCACGGTGCCTTTAGGGATGCAAAAGTAGGATTTTTTTGCTTGCCTGCCGAACTTATTCAACCCCCTTTTTGTTTAACTCCCTCTGTCGCGCACCCGTGAAGCGTACTCATTTTAAAAAAGTTTGTACATTTAATCATCCAAGCACCTACTTATGCCACAGAAAATCACACCTTATTCAACCAATAATCCAAGACGTATAATCATGAGGGTTGGGCTAATAACATTTACACTTTTAGTCTTAATCGCTTTAGGCTGTTCTTCAGAAAAGCATCTACCCCCAAACATTCTTTTTATTTCGGTAGACGATCTTCGTCCTGAATTGGGGTGTTATGGGGTTTCACAAATCATAACACCTAACATGGATCGACTGGCCAAAGAAGGAGCTGTGTTTTTAAATTCGTATGCTAATGTTCCCGTTTGTGGTGCTTCCAGAGCCAGTTTACTCACGGGTCTAAGACCTGCCGGGAAAGTAACGTTAAGGGGCTATAAATGTAGAAGTGATGCTTCGGCTGCCGAATTTAAAACCTTACCCGAATATTTAAAACAAAATGGCTATTATACCATTAGCAATGGAAAAATGATGCATGTACAGGACGACTCGCCTCAGGCATGGTCGGAACCTGCGTGGAGGGCCAGTACAAATAGAGATGCCAGTATTCATTTTTATAATACGTATGATGATTGGGTGAACCCGATTTCGGGTCATAACCTAAAGCCATTTGGCAGAAAAGAGGTAGGACCTTTTTACGAATCGGCTGACGTAGCCGACGAAGCGTACCATGACGGACAGGTGTGCATCAAAACAATTGACGACATAAAACGAATGGCAAAATCGGATAAACCTTTCTTTTTAGCATGTGGTTTTTGGCGGCCTCATTTACCTTTCAACGCGCCCAAAAATTATTGGGAACTGTATGATCGCGATAAAATAAATTTGGCCAATAATCGGTTTAAACCCAAGAACTTAACCAACCTTCATTCTTCGCAAGAGCTGTTAAATCAATACGCTGCAAATGAAGGCTTTCCTACGGATGAAAATTTCCATAAACTGAGCAAGCACGCCTATTATGCATCGGTTAGTTATATCGACGCTTTGGTTGGAAAACTAATGCAGGCATTAAAAGAAAATGGCTTGGAGGAGAATACTATAGTGGTATTGTGGGGGGACCACGGTTTTCACCTTGGAGAGCACAACCTATGGGGCAAACACAATATGATGAACGTATCCTTAAAGGCGCCTTTGCTTATAAAGTATCCAGGTAAAGCCGGCTTGCGATTAACGCAGCTAACCGACTTTATCGATATTTATCCTACATTGTGTGAAATGGTAAACTTGCCAATCCCTGAACACTGTGAAGGGAAAAGTCTGCAAAATATTATCGAAAACCCCACAATGGAGCATAAAGATGCCTTGTTCATGGCATATGGTAACAAATATTCCATAAAAACGAAACAGTATTTATATACAGCGCAAATGACTAAGGATAGCAGTTTTACAAAAATTATGTTGTTTGATCATAAAAGGGATCCACAGGAAAATATTAATGTGCTGGCAAATCCCGATTATAAATCTGTTGTCGATCAATTGCATAAAAAATTGTACTCAACGTTGTTTGAAAAATAATCACGTTTCTGGTGGGCGCCAACTAAAGCTTGTGCCTCGCGCCATAATTTTAAAAATTCCTCTACCTTCCCTGCTCTAATTCCACCGCAACGCTTGCGACATGCCCACCAATAGGCGGGTTTATCTTTGCCACTTTAATATTGGCTAAGCTTACTTGTGCGCTGGCTTCAAAGATGCGGTCTAAAATTCGTTGCGCGACATGTTCCAGCAGCTTTGAAGGCGTTGCCATTTCTTCACGGACACAAGCGCAAAGCGTTACATAATCAACAGTGTCTTCGAGTTGGTCCGAAACGGCAGAAACGGATAAATCGCCTTCTACCCACACATCCACACGATACTCGCTGCCAATCAACGTTTCTTCAGGCAAACAACCGTGATAGGCATAGACCTGAATGTTTTCTACATATACTTTTCCCATAGTCTGCCAAATATAGAAACTAAAACGGGTAAGTATGCCTAAATAATTACCTTTGCACGAAACATTTTTATGATGAGCGAACAGCCGTCTAAGCACTTTATTGAGCACATCATTGACGAAGACCTAACCGCAGGGCTTGAACCAACAGCCTTACGTTTTCGTTTTCCTCCCGAGCCGAACGGATATTTGCACATTGGACACGTAAAGGCAATATGCCTAAACTTTGAACTTGGCAATACTTACAACGCGCCTGTAAATCTTCGCTTTGATGACACCAACCCCGCCAAAGAAGAACAGCATTTTGTTGACAACATAAAAAAAGATGTGTCTTGGTTGGGTTACTCTTGGGACAAGGAATGTTATGCTTCGGATTATTTTGATCAACTGTATGCATGGGCAGTTCAGCTCATACAACAAGAAAAAGCGTATGTTGACAGTCAAACCGCCGAACAAATGGCAGCGCAAAAAGGCACGCCGACATCCCCTGGAACCAATAGCCCTTTTCGTAATCAAGATCCTGAAGAAGCCTTACGCTTGTTTGAGGAAATGAAAAACGGCGTACATCCTGAAGGCGCTTTTACCCTTCGCTTTAAAGGTAATATGTCCTCTCCAAACATGTTACTCCGCGACCCTGTTATATACCGTATTGTCAACAAAAAACATCATAGAACCGCAGACAAATGGTGTATTTATCCCATGTACGATTGGGCGCACGGACAGTCGGATTATATCGAGCAAATTTCACATTCCTTGTGCACCCTAGAGTTTACACCACACCGTGATTTGTATGATGCATTTCTAGATGAATTGGTAACTAAAGGGTTACGACCTAAGCAACGAGAGTTTGCACGGTTAAATTTAAATTATACCATTACCAGCAAGCGCAAGTTGCAGCGTTTGGTGGAAGAAAATGTTGTTTCGGGCTGGGATGATCCACGCATGCCAACCATCAGTGGATTGCGCCGCCGTGGGTATACGCCAGTATCGTTGCGGAAGTTTGCCGAAACCGTAGGTGTTGCCAAACGCGAAAATGTCATTGACGCATCATTATTAGAGTTTTGTATTCGGGAAGATTTAAACAAAACAGCCACGCGTGCTATGGCGGTTTTAAACCCCATCAAAGTAGTTATTACCAATTACCCCGACCATAAAACAGAAACGCTTCAAACGGATAACAATCCCGAAGACGCAACAGCTGGCACTCGAGGGTTGCCATTTGGGAAGACACTCTACATAGAGCAAGATGATTTTAAAGAAGAAGCTAATCGCAAGTTTTTCCGTCTTAAAATAGGAGGTGAAGTACGGCTTAAGAGCGCATACATTATCAAAGCTGAATCGGTCGAAAAAGATGAAGCAGGAAATGTAACCACGGTCTTTTGTACTTACGACCCAAAAAGTCTTAGCGGTAGCGGCACTCCCGAAAGCCAACGTAAAGTAAAGGCGACTATTCATTGGGTTTCTGCAGCACATGCTGCAGAAATTGAAGTGCGCCAATACGACCGTTTATTCAAAACCGCTTCGCCCGATAGCGACAAAGAAGTGGATTTTATGACGCACATAAATCCAGACTCACTTTCTATACAAACCGCCTTTGCAGAACCTATGTTGGCAGAGGCAAATGTCGAAGATCGTTTTCAATTTCAGCGTTTGGGCTATTTTGTTTGTGATAAGGCGAGCGTCACAACTAAAAAGGTATTCAACAAAACAGTTGGACTACGCGATACTTGGGAAAAACAGCAGCAAAAACCGCAACAAGCAAAACCCCAACAACAGCAGCTTAAGCCAATAGATGAACTTAGACGCATAGGCAAAAAGTTTGCTAACCTTTCTGACGATAAGCAAGAAGCCGCTAGCGTACAAGTAGAAGCTTTAGCACCTCATATTCCCTATGAGGAATTAGAACCATTGTTTAATACAGCTGCTAAAAAAGTGGGTACACGTGCCGTGGTTCTTCTCGCGTTAAAAGAACAATTGAAATTGAGCTCAGCTACGCCAGAAGCAACCGCATTTGTAGCAAAAGCACAGCAAGACAAAAACGAATTATTAGTTAAACTTTCACATGACATCAAAGCATAACTTCCTTTTCTTATTTTTAATCTTTTCTACCGTTACAGTAGCACAAAACGACATCGGCTCGTGGTTGATTTATAAAAACAAATTGAAACTGAACAGTAAAACAAGCATAGACACGCAATATCAACACAGGAGTTTCACGCTTGATTTAGAAGAAGACCAAGCACTTATTACTGCAGGTTTGAGCCATGCGTTATTGGAAAATCTAACGGTTTCTGCAGGCTATCGAAAAATAGGCGCGCTCTCGGAAAACGGGATGTACCAAAAGATTGCTTTTTCTACCCAATTCCATAAAGTAAAACTCATCAATTCCTTCTTTTTAGAAGAACGCTGGATTGGAGATAATTTTCAATTGCGTTACCGTTTCGGATTGACAGCAAAAATCCCACTTTCAACAAAGACCGCATTAAACGTAACAGAAGAGGTGTTCTTGCAAAACTCTGGCACCAGTTTTAACCAGAACCGAGTAACGGCGCAAGTATCACACAAGCTTTCAGATGCACTTCAGCTCAATTCAGGTATTATGCACTGGCAGTTTCCAAACCTAAAAAGGTGGGTGTTTTTGTTATCAATAACGCATACCATTAGCATATAAAAAAACCCCAGCAATAAGCCGAGGTTTTTGTAATAAATGCGTTTGCTTACGCGTCGCCTTTTTCTTGGCTTTCTTTTCCTCTTTTCATTGCCTCGCCAATCTGATTACTAGCGGTAAACGATGCTACCATATTGTTTAGCATATCTGACCCAGCTTGTGGGGTGTTAGGCAATAGGATAAGGTTTGAATTGGTTTCTTCACCAATGGATTGTAGCGTGTCGTAATGTTGGGTTACCACAATCAGCGCAGAAGCCTCTTGCGAGTTGATACCTACTTTATTCAGCACTTCTACCGACTCTTCTAAACCACGCGCGATCTCACGCCGCTGATCAGCAATACCCTGCCCTTGCAGACGCTTAGATTCCGCTTCTGCTTTTGCTTTTTCCACAATTAAAATGCGTGCCGCATCTCCTTCATATTGCGCGGCAATTTTTTCTCTTTCCGATGCATTGATTCGATTCATTGCGTGTTTAACTTGCTCATCAGGATCAATGTCTGTTACAAGCGTTTTGATGATGTCATATCCATAGTTAATCATCGCATCATTAAGTTCTGACTTTACAGCAATTGCAATATCGTCTTTACGCTCAAAAACATCGTCAAGGCGCATTTTTGGGACTTCGGCACGCACGACATCAAACACATATGATGTAATTTGATCGTGTGGGTAATCGAGCTTGTAAAACGCCTCATACACTTTGTTTTTTATGACCATATACTGCACAGAAACTTTTAGTTTGACAAAGACATCATCTTTGGTTTTGGTTTCCACAATTACATCAAGCTGCTGTATTTTAAGGCTTAAGCGACCCGCAATTCGATCTACAATGGGTATACGAAGCTGAAGTCCAGACTGACGAATACTTTGGAAACGCCCAAAGCGCTCTATAACGGCAGCCGTCTGTTGTTTGACAATAAATACGGCTGAAAACACAAAAACAACTGTGAAAAAACCAACGAGAATATTAAAAACAAAATCCATAATAATTAATTTAGAGAGAACTTTAAATATAGTGATTTAGGCTGATATATGTTTTATGGCAGTGTTAATTCGTGAGATGCTATTTTGGGCTCCAATGGTGCTACAAATTTCGAAAACATCGGGGCCGCGTAAACTCCCAACGAGTGCAATACGCAGAGGCGCCATGATTTTCCCTAAACCTATGCCGTTATCATTCGCATAGCTTTTTATTAAGACACCTAATGTGTCAGCAGTTTTCACATCTGCACTATCTATTAGTTCTGCAACAGAAGACAAAATCTTTGCCGTATCGTCTTTCCATTGTTTGCTAACAGCCTTTTCATCGTAATCTTCTGGCGCAACAAAAAAGAAATCAGCCTCTTTCCATACGTCTGTTAAAAGGGTTAGCCTGTTTTGTATGAGTTTCGCAATGCGTGTTAAATCTAAGGCGCCACTCGAAACGCTATTTTTTTTCAGTTCTTTTTCTAATTCTGCAGCCACGATGGATGAATCAATGTGTTGCAGATATTGTTGATTGAACCACTTACAACGCTCTGGGTCGAATCGACCACCTGATTTTGTAATTGCCTCTAATGAAAACGAGGAGATAAGTTCATCCATCGAAAACAATTCTTGCTCTCCACCCGGACTCCACCCCAATAATGCCAGATAGTTAATTAAACTTTCGGGTAAATAACCATATTCCTTAAACCCTGGCGTGTTTTCATCCCATTCTAGAGGAAAGACTGGGAAGCCAAATTTATCGCCGTCGCGTTTTGATAACTTTCCTTTTCCTGTGGGTTTCAAAATGAGCGGAACATGAGCAAACACTGGGGGATTCCAGCCAAAAGCCAAGTATAATAAAACGTGCAACGCCATAGATGGAAGCCACTCTTCGCCACGAATGACGTGGCTAATTTCCATATAGTGATCGTCAACAATATTTGCTAAGTGGTAGGTAGGCATACCATCTTGTTTTACCAAAATCTTATCGTCTAAAAGGGAGAGATCTACATCAATAGTTCCACGAACTTGGTCATGCAACCTCAAATTTTTCTCATCCTTCTCCGAATACATTTTAAACCGAACCACGTGTGGCGCACCTTTACCAATTAACTCTTGTGTTTCCTTTTCTGATAATGTAGTACTGTTCTTAAGGGCATTTCTGTTTTTCCAGTTGTAAATGAAGGTTTCGCCTTTTGACTCTGCTTCACTTCGCATACGCGCTAATTCTTCTGGGGTATCAAAGGCAACATAAGCATTTCCTACGCTTACTAATTCATTTATATGCTTGACATACAGCTTTTTGCGTTCGCTTTGGCGATACGGACCAAACGCTCCGTTTGCCCTTGAGCTTTCATCAGGAACAATTCCGAGCCATGCTAATGCGTTGTGAATATATGGCTCAGCCTCTTCGACATAACGATTTTGATCGGTGTCCTCTATGCGTAAAACAAAAGTGCCTTTGTGCTTTTTTGCAAACAAATAATTGTATAACGCTGTGCGCACTCCGCCAATATGAAGCGGCCCTGTGGGACTGGGTGCGAAACGTACTCTTACGGCCATACTATCTTTTTTCCAAAGATACAACTGAACCGATATCTAATACAGCGTTAAATGAATATATTTGCGCCATGCAAGTAGCAGTAGAATTTATATATGACACAGCATTTTCTATATCCGACGAGTTGTTATACACGCGTTGGCTTACTGCTTGCGCTGTAAAATTTGAAGCTACGTCTATAGATCTTGCAATTGCTTTCATGGACGATGAAGCACTTCACGCCTTAAATGTTAAGCATTTGAATCACGATACGTTTACTGATATAATTACTTTTGACGACTCCGTTGGAAGCGATGTAGTCGCCAACATTGCCATTTCTGTTGACCGTGTTATTGCAAACGCTGATAAATTTTCACAATCAACTGACAATGAGATGATTAGGGTGATTTCACACGGCCTGCTGCATTGTTTAGGCTTTGATGACAAAACAGTTACCGACAAAGAAAAAATGAAAAAAGCAGAGGATGCTTGTATCAAACTGTTCCACGTGGAACTAAAACCCACCAATTATGTTTCATGACACATATGATGTAATTGTTGTTGGTGGTGGACATGCTGGTGCGGAAGCTGCTGCCGCTGCTGCTAATTTGGGAAGCAAAACACTTCTTGTTACCATGAATTTGCAGAATATTGGTCAAATGTCTTGTAACCCTGCTATGGGTGGAATTGCTAAAGGTCAAATTGTTCGCGAGATTGACGCCCTAGGCGGATATAGCGGAATTGTTTCCGACAACACAGCAATACAGTTTAAGATGTTAAATCGTTCTAAGGGTCCAGCTATGTGGAGCCCTAGAGTCCAATCAGATCGAATGCTTTTTGCTGCAGCATGGCGTAATATGCTTGAGCAAACGCACAACCTTGATTTTTATCAAGACATGGTTGCCGACTTATTTTTTGATGGAGATGACATTGCGGGCGTTGTGACTAGCTTAGGAATTGAAATTAAGGCAAAGGCAGTAGTGCTTACAAGCGGGACTTTTCTAAACGGTCTTATACACATTGGAGAGAAGCAGTTTGGCGGAGGTCGTGCTGGTGAAAGTGCTTCTTTTGGTATTACAGAACGTCTGGTTTCACGCGGTTTTGAGGCAGGGCGAATGAAAACGGGAACCCCTCCACGTGTTGATGGTCGTTCACTAGACTACACAAAAATGATTGAGCAGCCCGGCGACGAGACCCCATCAAAATTCTCGTATTCCAAACAGACTACACCGTTATCTCATCAACGGTCATGTCATATGACGTATACTAGTCCAATGGTGCATGATCTCCTACGTGAGGGCTTTGACAAATCACCAATGTTTAATGGTCGAATAAAGAGTATTGGCCCGCGTTATTGTCCCTCTGTGGAAGATAAAATCAACCGTTTTGCTGAGAAAGAACGGCACCAAATTTTTGTAGAGCCAGAAGGCTGGGACACTGTGGAGGTGTATGTGAATGGTTTTTCTACATCACTCCCAGAGGAGGTTCAGTTTAAGGCATTACGCGCTGTAAAAGGCTTCGAGAGCGTTAAGTTTTTTCGCCCTGGCTACGCCATTGAGTACGATTATTTTCCCCCAACACAGCTGAAACACACCCTAGAGACCAAGTCCGTAAACGGATTGTTTTTTGCCGGACAAATAAACGGCACGACTGGCTACGAAGAGGCAGCTTCGCAAGGGATTATGGCGGGAATAAACGCCCACCAACTCGTCCATCAAAAAGCAGCATTCACCTTGTCAAGGGACGAGGCGTATATTGGCGTATTAATTGATGATCTAATTACAAAAGGAACAGAGGAGCCCTACAGGATGTTTACATCCCGCGCCGAGTATCGCACGCTGTTGCGACAAGATAATGCGGACGCACGCTTGACGCCAAAATCGCACGCTGTAGGACTTGCTACAGACGAAAGGCTTCTTCAAATGGAGCTACAAACGAGCAAAGCAAAATCCCTAATCTCTTTTTTCACCAAGACAAGTATACGCCCTGAACAGGTAAACCCAATCCTTGAGAATAAGTCCTCAGCTACGGTTAAGCAATCTTTAAAAATGGGCAAAGTGTTGGCACGTCCAAATATTACGATGAACGATTTCTTAACACTCCAGCCAGTTGCAGATTTTGTTGCAGCGCATGACATGGACACATCTGTATTAGAGCAAGCAGAGATTCAGATTAAATACGCCGGTTATATCGCAAAAGAAAAGGCACAAGCAGACAAACTTACACAGTTAGATCATGTGCCAATCCCAAAGGAATTTGACTACGAAAAGGTTAAGTCGCTTTCGATTGAGGCACGTCAAAAGCTAACAAAGATCCAACCCGTTACCATAGCACAAGCATCTAGAATCAGCGGCGTTTCGCCAAGCGATTTATCGGTTTTGCTTGTATATATGGGGCGCTAATTGTTCCACGTGAAACAACATCCGATTAAAGACTTTTTGGTTAGCAATGAGACCTTTACTTTAAGGTTCGATTCTTCAATTAATGCGTGGCAAACGACTCCAGAACTATCTCCAGAATCACTACAAAAATACTATCCAGATGAAACGTATTTATCTCATGTTGATAAAGCAACCGGACTGAAAGACTCTGTCTACATGTGGGTTAAGAAACTAAATATCCAAACAAAACTCAAGTGGATTTCCAAGGCAAAAACACGCGGCAAACTATTGGATTTTGGTGCAGGAAATGGTGCATTCGTACAAGCAGCAGCGGATAAAGGATGGAACACAGTTGCTTTTGATTTTTCCGAAACCGCAAAAAAAATTCTGTCAAAAAAGGGCATTTCACAAATTAACGAAACACATCAAAACGACAAGTATGATGCAATCACGCTATGGCATGTTTTTGAGCATTTGCCAAACCCAGAACAACACTTGAACCGTTTTTATGAAGCCTTATCGCCAGGCGGAATTTTGGTCTTGGCACTACCAAACTACAGCGCTTGGGATGCAAAGCACTATGGAGCTTTTTGGGCGGCATATGATGTGCCGCGTCACTTGTGGCATTATAACAAAACGGCCGTCTTTGGGCTTGCCAAAAAAGCAGGCTTTAACGTTTTAAAAACATACAATATGTTTTGGGATGCGTTTTACATCGCATTATTATCTGAACAATATAAAAACACCACATGCCCTTGGTTCTTTGCTTTTTTCAAAGGATTGTACTCAAACCTTAAAGGTTGGAGTACATACAACACGTCTTCATTAACATTTATACTCCAAAAACCAATATAAGCCGATTTGCGCCCACATTAGGGCATGTGCCCACAAACACCCTCAATTTATATTCAAAAGGGTAGGTAACCGCATTTCTGAAGCACAATAGCAATAGAGAAACATTATTATTAAATTAATGAACAATAAGAAATTGCTATAGCGCTTTTTGATGAAGTAAACGCGTCAGTTTGAATGATAAATCAGTGAAAATTATTTGAGCATTTCCGTTGCGTTCTAAATGATAGGTGCTTTTTTCAAGCGAATCGATAATGGGCATAATGTTAGAACCATGGATAAATGGCGCAAACTTTGAAAGGTTAAAATCTGTTGATGTATAAAATGGCGCAACCGCACTCAAATTATAATGTGTCATAATCGCGGCGCGAAATAGCATAATGGCAAATCCCAAAAACTGTTTTTGAGTTTCTACCCCTTCTGTAGCTATTTGTTGGCTCCAATCAGTAAGCTCTAAAACGACTCCTTTATTTCCCTTTGCGCGAAATGCCGTACGAACCCAGCTCACAAACCATTTTTCATAAAGCGCTAGATTTCCCTGTTGATTAAAT
The DNA here is from genome assembly GCA_949528465.1 of Bacteroidota bacterium. Taxonomy (GTDB): domain Bacteria; phylum Bacteroidota; class Bacteroidia; order Flavobacteriales; family Flavobacteriaceae; genus UBA7446. Next base: position 15,676 of record CATIMP010000085.1, read on the forward strand.
AGGGCAATGGCCCTTCCGACAGCGCCACTACTTTGTGCTGCCATTGCACGTGCTGCTTCTTGAGCAACTCCTTTATTTACCAAAAAATCAGTAATTTCTTGTTTTGAAACGCGGCCAAAATGCGTTCGCTGACAGCGAGAACGTATGGTAGCAAGAAGTTGATTTTCGTCTGGGCAAACCAACAAAAACAGGGTTTTTGCAGGAGGTTCTTCTATACTTTTTAGTAATTTATTAGATGCTGCAGTGGTCAGTTTTTCGGCATGCCAAACAATGACGCATTTCCAACCGCCCTCAAAAGATTTCAGACTTACCTTTTGCATAACCTGCAAGGCATCGGTAACATGTATGGCTGCTTGCTTGTTTTCAATTCCTAAAAATTGGGACCAATCGTATAAAGTTGCATAAGGTTGCTCTTGTACAAATTCGCGCCACTGTGCAGCAAATGCGTTGGATGTCGGCTTTGATTTTATTTCTGCGGTTGTTGCTGTTGGAAATACAAAATGAATGTCCGGGTGCACCAAACCATCTGCTTTTAGTCGAGCTGGAGAATCGCTATTTGCTGTGCCGCAAACTACGGTATTGGCATAGGCGATTGCTAAAGCAAGTACGCCTTGTTCATCGGCTCCTTCAAATAACTGCGCATGTGGAATTCTTTCTAAAGCTAGGCTATCTACCAGAACTTTCTTTTGATTTTGATGCCCAACAACGTCTTGAAAATGCATGCCTAAAGATACAAACCGTATTTAACTATATCACAACATCAAAAACGCAAACGAAATTGTATTTTTGCACAAACAAAAAGCAACATGTATTCCTTAGAAAATATTTCTTTTAATCAAGAGCGCGCACTTATCCGTGTAGATTTTAACGTGCCATTAGATGATAACGGCAACGTTACAGACGCGACAAGAATCGCGGCAGCACTCCCAACAATTAAGCATATTTTGGCTGCGGGTGGCAGCTGTGTGTTGATGTCGCATTTAGGTCGACCAAAAGGAAAGGATTCTAAACTCAGCTTAAATCAAATTGTACCAACACTTGAAACACATTTGGGTCAAGCCGTGCAGTTTTGCGATGAGGTAGTAGGTGAAAAGGCTGAAGCTCAAGCCCTTGCGCTTCAGCCTGGAGAAGTCTTGTTGTTGGAAAACTTGCGTTTTCATGAAGAAGAAACCAAAGGTGATGAAGTCTTCTCTGCAGCATTGGCAAAGCTGGGAACAGTTTACGTTAACGATGCGTTTGGAACAGCTCACCGTGCGCACGCTTCCACAACAATAGTTGCGCAGTTTTTTGCAGAAAAAAAATGTTTTGGTCATCTACTGTCCGGTGAAATAGAAGCCATTGATAAAGTGATGACATCAGGCGAAAAGCCTGTTTTGGCTATTTTGGGTGGTGCTAAGGTGTCGTCAAAAATCACCATTATTGAAAATATTTTAGCCAAAGTGGATCACCTTATTATTGGCGGCGGCATGGCGTTTACATTTATAAAGGCGCAAGGCGGATCTATTGGAAAGTCTATTTGTGAAGATGACAAAATGCCCTTAGCACTATCTATTTTAGAACAAGCAGATAAGTTAGGCGTAAAAATTCATTTGCCTGTTGATGTTCGTGCAGGACAAGACTTTTCAAACGAAACCCCACAAAAAGTATTTCCAATTAACGCGATTCCAGACGACTGGGAAGGCATGGATGCGGGACCAGCTTCAGAGGAAGTTTTCGATGCTATTGTAAAACAAGCCAAAACTATTTTATGGAATGGGCCTCTTGGTGTTTTCGAGTTTCCTAATTTTGATACAGGCACTCGCGCACTTGGCGACAGTATTGTAGCCCAAACTGAGGCGGGCGCGTTTTCCCTTGTTGGAGGCGGAGATTCTGTGGCAGCAGTGAAGCTTTTTGGCCTTGAAGAAAAGGTTAGTTATGTTTCAACAGGTGGCGGCGCAATGCTTGAAAGTCTTGAAGGAAAAACACTCCCTGGTATTGCAGCAATATTGGCGTAATTTTTGTTTCTTGTTGCGTATGAAATTACGCGTCTTACTTTTAATTCTTACAGTTGTCGGGTGCAAGCGCACCTCAACGCCACTTGTAAAACCTTCAAGTGGAAACATTAACACCATTTCGGTTGTAATGCCTAATCTTCTTTGGGAAACAGAAGTTGGCGATGCTGTCCGGGCTGCATTTGCATTCCCTACAGAAGGGCTTCCACAACAAGAGCCTTTATTTGATTTACGTCAAATGCCACCAGAAGTATTCACAGGTTTTGCTCGCTCAAGTCGGACTATTTTATGGGTTGGCTTTGGCAATGAGGTTGTGATTCGAACAGACAAAAACAGTTATGCTCGTCCGCAGCAAATGGCAGTACTTAGCGCCCCAGAGACAGAAACATTGGTAGAAATAATTTTATCTCAATCTACTTCAATAATCAAATCGTTTAAGCAAGGAGAAATTGCGGAACGTCAACGGCGCATTGGAAAATCAATACTAAAACACAATGCATTAAAAGAGCGTTTTGGTATTAATCTTACGCTACCTTCTGCGTATAGTGTGTTTAAGGAAGATGAAAACACGGTTTGGTTTCAGCGCGAGATACAAAAAGGGCATGTGAATTTATTGGTTTATGAATTGCCAAAAGACACACCCATTGATTGGGAAAACCCATTGCAAGATGTTATTCGTGTTCGCGATTCTGTGGGAAAGGCGTTTGTTCCAGGAAGGCTAGAAGGGACGCATTTAATTACAGAGGAAGCCTATAAACCATATGTGTATTACACCAAAATAGGGGGATTACCAGCAATTGAAACACGCGGCACTTGGGAAGTAAAAGGGGATTTTATGGCAGGACCTTTTGTGCAATATTTACTTTATGACGAAGCAACTAATCGGCACTTGGTTTTGGAAGGATTTGTATTTGCCCCCTCAACAGCAAAACGCGACTATATATTTGAAACAGAAGCGATTATACGGTCAATAGAAAGAATAAACAAAGACTAACTTTCTTGTTTGTCGTTGTCTTTTTCTTCTTCTTTGGTGGCGTTTTTAAATTCTTTGATTCCAGTTCCAAGCCCTTTCATTAGCTCGGGGATTTTTCGGCCGCCAAACAGTAGAAGAACAACCAAGGCAATTACAAGGATTTGAACAGGACTGATAGCAAAAAACATAATTTGTATTTTTAACAAAGGTAACAAAGTAAATGGATTTAATAGACGCACGATTAAGTACAAACCAACTGCCTATCTTTGTAACAAATGAATAGCAAAAAGAAAAAGAAGTCGAGCTTTTGGAGACGGTGGCGTGCCACCTACAGATTTGTTATTTTTCATGATGAAACTTTCGAAGAGCGCTTTTCGTATAAACTCAACAGGCTCAATGTTTTTCTTACCATTAGCATTACTGTAGTACTGCTAATTGCCGCCACGTTTTTGGTCATTTCGCAAACGCAACTCAAGGAATATATTCCGGGATATGATTCTTCCGAACTTCGCCGACAGGCAATCCAAAACAACGTTAGACTTGATTCATTACAATTAACGTTGCAGCAAAACCAGCGCTATATTGCATCTGTAAATAAAGTATTAAGAGGCGATTTGGATCTTCAAGAATTAGAGACCCAACGTCAATTAGACTCTTTGCAAATTGACACCGCTTTTGTAGATTTTCCCACCTCAAAAGCAGATTCACTTCTTCGCGCAGACGTGGCGCAAGATGACAAGTACAACGTGTTGGAGTCTGCCAATCAAACGGTGCCTTTTGTGCTGTTTACACCTGTTACAGGCACTGTTAGCCAAGGGTATGACCCAAGCATAGAGCATTATGCTGTAGACATTGTTGTGCCACGAAACACGCCGGTAAAGGCCGCCGCCGAGGGGAATGTGATTTTTGCAGGCTGGACAACCGAAACAGGATATGTGGTTATTATTGATCATCCGTATAATATCATCTCTGTATATAAGCACAATGCGTCGTTAAATGTGCGTCAAGGCCATGCCGTAGAGCCAGGTCAGGTAATTGCGATTGCTGGAAATTCAGGAACCATGACCACGGGGCCACATTTACATTTTGAGCTATGGAGCGACGGCTATGCGCTTAATCCAGAAGAATTTATTGAATTTGAATGATGAGCATTAAGCAACGCATTGCAAAGCGGTGGGCAAAACGCGCCGTAAAAGTCACAAAAAAATGGGCCCAAAACCCTATTAAAACCCAACAGAAGGTTTTAATGGAGCTGGTTAAAACAGCAAAAAACACGGCTTTTGGACGAGATCACGATTTTGCAAACATCAAACACTACGCAGATTTTGTATCCCGTGTTCCCATCAATGATTACGAAGGGTTACGCCCCTATGTAGATCGCATGGTAGCAGGCGAAGCAGACGTGCTTTGGAAGGGAAAACCGCTGTGTTTTTCCAAGACATCGGGAACTACATCGGGTGTAAAATATATCCCTATTACAAAAGAATCGATGCCTACTCACATTAAGACAGCGCAAAATGCGTTGTTTCACTACATTCACAATTCTGGAGACGCCTCTTTTGTAGATGGTAAATTAATTTTCTTACAAGGCAGTCCCATACTATCAAAAACAAACGGCATTGACACAGGACGATTATCAGGTATTGTGGCGCATTATGTACCGTCTTATTTGCAACGAAACAGAATGCCATCGTGGCAAACCAACTGTATTGAAGATTGGGAGCAAAAAGTAGATGCTATAGTAGGGGAAACGTTACACGAGGACATGCGCTTGATTAGCGGGATTCCTCCGTGGGTCAAAATGTATTTTGAGCGGTTAAAAGAAAAGTCTGGGAAGTCTATATCAGAGCTTTTTCCCAATTTTTCGTTATTTGTATATGGAGGAGTGAATTACGAGCCATACCGAAATGTTTTAGAGGATTTGATGGGCAAAAAAGTAGACAGCGTTGAGCTCTATCCGGCTTCTGAAGGCTTTATTGCTTTTCAAGATCAATTAGACTCAAAAGGGATGTTACTCCAATTAAATTCAGGAATTTTTTATGAGTTTGTCGAGGCAGATAAAATGTTTGATAAAAACCCACCGCGCATTTCACTTGCCGGAGTTAAAAAGGGTGTTAATTACGCGATTATTCTAAACACTACCGCGGGGCTATGGGGGTATAATATTGGCGATACAGTTGAGTTTGTAAGTTTAGACCCGTATCGCATCATTGTTTCGGGTCGAATCAAACATTTTATTTCGGCTTTTGGAGAACACGTAATTGGTAAAGAAGTGGAGCAAGCGCTGCACAATACCGTTCAAACGCATAAGGCGCTTGTATCGGAGTTTACAGTTGCACCTCAGGTAACACCAGACGAAGGTTTGCCCCATCACGAATGGTGGGTTGCATTTGAGAAACCACCAAAAGATTTGGCTATATTTGCCGCAACATTAGACTCCGAAATGCGCAACCAAAACACCTATTACGACGATTTGATTTCGGGAGGAGTGTTGCGTCCTTTAGTGCTTAGGACACTTCCTGCGGACGCTTTTGAGCAGTACATGAAAAGTATTGGAAAATTGGGCGGTCAAAACAAAACACCTCGATTAACCAACGACAGAAAAATTGCGGATTCGCTTAGTAAATTATTTCAAATAAAATAAAACCCAAAAACCTTCGTTCTGCTTGTAGCGCAAGCAGCGATACAAAAACTACAATAATGAGTACATCAACACCAAAAAAACCAGAAAACGAGGAAATAGACTTAGGTGTTCTATTTAACTCGATTGGAAAGGGAATAACAAAGCTTTTTAACGCTATTGGCAGCGTTATTGCTTTTTTGCTAAACACATTGTTAGCATTCGTAATTTTTATACGTAAGCGTATCTTGTATTACGTGATTGCTTGTGGAGTAGGATTGTTAATAGGGTTTTTTATAGAATCTATTTCCACGCCTATTTATAAAGCAACGGCAACTTTAGAGCCATATTTTGATAGCGCAAGACAGTTGTATAGCAATGTATCGTATTTAGACGATCTTGCTGCACAAAAAGATTCTGTCCAATTGAGCACGTTTTTTGATATACCGCAAAGCGATGCAGCAACAATAACCACTGTAGATATTGTGCCTTCTTTATCGCAATCGCGCTTACTGCAAGAGTATAACACCTATGTAACCGGACTAGACTCATTGGTAGCTGCCGAAACATCTTTTTCCGACTATGTAAAAGAAATAGATGACTTTGAACGAAGAATACACATACTAAAAATAGAGTCCTCGAAACAAGATATTTTTGGATCATTGCTAGATCCACTGATAGCGTCAGTTTCTGAAGTAGCTTATTTTAAAGACCAACAAGCGACGCTCCTGAGTAACCTTGAATTAGGCGATTCAATTACGCAAATATCTATAGTACAAACCGACTCGTTATTGTCCTTATTTGAAGAAGTACGACTAGTAGAGGCAAACAAGGAGTTTTCAAATGGTACAAACTTGTATATGTCTCAAAAAGCCGAAAACAATACAGAAATATCATTATTGAATAGAAAAATGACGCTCACGGACGAATTAAAGGCTATACGCACAGCAAAATTGAAAGCGGCAAATGTTGTAGATGTTGTATCAGCATTTCCCGAAATTGGCTATTTAGATGTTTCCTTTTGGAAAAATAGAAAGATTCAAGGTATTCTCGCAGGGTTTATTTTTCTTTCTATGTTTTATGTAGTTATGTCTTTTGATGCATTTATTACTTCAAAGGTCAACGAA
>CATIMP010000086.1 GCA_949528465.1 Bacteroidota bacterium
CGTATTAGTGACACTACACCCTTTTTGGCAGATTTAAAACCGAGTGGTAAATTCTTAATGGAAGATGTACACCGTGTAGGTGGTATTCCAGCTGTGATTAAATTCATGCTTGACAACAACATGCTTCACGGCGATTGCATCACAGTTACGGGAAAAACACTTGCAGAGAATATGGCTGATGTACCGTCGCTTAAAGAAGGACAAAAAGTAATTAGAACGCTTGACAATCCAATTAAGGAAACAGGTCACATTCGCATACTTTTTGGAAATCTCGCTGCCAACGGCGCTGTCGCAAAAATTACAGGCAAAGAAGGTCTTTCATTTGAAGGCCCTGCTCGTGTTTACGATGGCGAATTTGCTGCTAATGCAGGAATCAAATCTGGCGAAGTTCAGAAAGGCGAAGTTGTTGTTATTCGCTATGAAGGTCCAAAAGGTGGTCCCGGGATGCCCGAAATGTTAAAACCAACAGCTGCTATTATGGGTGCTGGTTTGGGTAAAGAAGTAGCACTTATCACTGACGGACGTTTTTCAGGTGGTACACACGGTTTTGTGGTGGGGCACATAACCCCCGAAGCGCAACTCGGCGGTGCTATTGGACTTGTGAATAACGGTGACATTATCCGTATTGACGCTGAAACAAACGAATTACAGGTTAAAATTTCGGATGCAGAACTTGAAGCGCGACGTGCGGTATGGGAAGCACCAAATTTAAAAGTAAATAAAGGAGTATTGTACAAATACGCACGGTCAGTAGCTACGGCATCTGAAGGCTGTGTAACAGACGAATGAAACATGACATCTAAAAAAAACATCACAGGTTCAGAGGCTTTAATCCACTGTTTACTCGCAGAAGGTGTTGATCTTATTTATGGATATCCAGGTGGTGCTATCATGCCTTTTTATGACGAACTGTATAATTTTCAAGACAAACTTCAGCACGTACTTACACGTCACGAACAAGGCGCCACGCACGCCGCACAAGGTTTTGCACGGGTGAGTGGGAAAGTCGGAGTTTGTGTTGCAACTTCTGGTCCTGGTGCTACAAACTTGGTTACAGGAATTGCCGACGCCATGATTGATTCCACACCCATGGTATGTCTGACGGGCCAAGTGCCTTCCCATTTATTAGGTTCAGATGCATTTCAAGAAACGGATATTATTGGTATTTCAACGCCGGTCACAAAGTGGAACTATCAGATTACAGATGTTGCTGAAATTCCTGAAGTAATGGCTAAAGCATTTTACATTGCACGTTCTGGCCGTCCTGGTCCTGTGCTTATTGATATTACAAAGGATGCGCAATTTGCTTCATTTGATTTTGATTATACGCCTTGTACAGGGGTTCGCAGTTATAAACCCATTCCAGATATTAACATTACTGCGATTGAAGATGCTGCTGCTATCATTGAAAAGGCAGAAAAACCACTTATTGTTTGGGGTCAAGGGGTAATATTAGGAAAAGCAGAAGCAGAATTTGAAGCATTTGTAGAGCAATCAAATATTCCAGCAGCGTGGACAATTTTGGGTGTTTCCGCAATTGCTACAGACCATCCTTTAAATGTGGGAATGGTAGGAATGCACGGAAATTATGGCCCAAACATGCTAACGAACGAGTGCGATGTTCTCATTGCAATAGGCATGCGTTTTGATGATCGTGTTACTGGGAATTTAGAAAGTTATGCCAAACAGGCTAAAATCATTCATTTAGAAATTGATCCTGCGGAAATAAATAAAAATGTTGATGCAGATGTTGCTGTTTTGGGTGACGTGAAACAAACGCTTCCGTTGCTAACTGAAAAAGTGACAACGAAACCTTATACCAATTGGTTTGCAGCATTTAAAAAGCATGATGAAATCGAATTTGATAAAGTTATCAAAGACGATTTACACCCCACAAAAGACGGTCTCACGATGGGTGAGGTGCTCAAAGAGATTAACCGTGCATCAAATAACGATGCCGTAATTGTTTCTGACGTTGGACAGCACCAGATGATTGCTTGTCGCTATGCGCGTTTTTCAAATTCAAAAAGTAACGTAACTTCTGGGGGATTGGGTACTATGGGCTTTGCACTTCCTGCAGCTTTGGGCGCTAAAATGGGTGCTCCAGAGCGTGAAGTAGTTGCCATTATTGGTGATGGTGGTTTTCAAATGACCATACAAGAATTGGGCACGATTTTTCAAACGCAAGCTGCAGTAAAAGTAGTGGTACTAAACAATGATTTTTTAGGTATGGTGCGTCAATGGCAGCAATTGTTCTTTGACAAACGCTATGCATCTACTGAAATGGTAAATCCAGATTTTGTAAAAATTGCTGAAGGTTATTTTCTTGATGCCAAACGTGTTACAACGCGTGAAGAGTTAGGAAGTGCCATTGATGAAATGATTACCTCTGACAAACCTTATTTCCTTGAAGTTTGCGTAGAAAAAGAGGCCAATGTATTTCCGATGATTCCGTCTGGAGCTTCGGTTTCTGATATAAGATTATCGTAATTATGGAAAAAAAATACACCATTTCAATTTATACTGAAAACAGCGTTGGCTTGCTGAACCGTGTTTCGGCTATTTTCCAACGTAGGCATATCAATATAGAAAGTATAACGTCTTCTGCTTCTGAAATAGAGAAGGTCTCACGTTTTGTAATTGTAGTCTCCTTATCTGAAGAGGCTGTTAAAAAAGTGGTAGGTCAAATTGAGAAGCAAATTGAAGTTATTAAAGCATTTTATCACACAGACGAAGAAACGATTTTTCAGGAATCGGCGTTATTTAAAGTGGCTTCAAAATCATTATTTGAAGAACGCCATATTCAAAATATTATCAAGAACAGTCATGCGAATATTGTGACGGTGAACACTGAATTTTTTGTTATTGAAAAAACAGGTTTTCGCCATGAAATTGAACAATTGTACAACGATTTAGCGCCTTACGGCTTATTACAGTTTGTCCGCTCTGGCCGTATTTCGGTGACTAAATCTCCGATGAACATTAAAGCACTATTAACTAAATTAAACGATTAAATTTATAAAAATGAGTAATTATTTTAATTCCCTATCCCTTCGTGATCAACTCCACCAAATGGCACAATGTCGCTTTATGGATGCCTCTGAATTTTCAGATGGTATTGCGGCACTTGAAGGAAAGAAAATTGTAATTGTGGGTTGTGGTGCACAAGGTCTAAATCAAGGATTAAACATGCGTGATTCAGGATTGGATATTTCCTATGCGTTGCGTAGCGGTGCTATTGAACAAAAACGCGCTTCTTTTGTAAATGCCTCTTCGAACAACTTCGCTGTTGGTACGTATGAAGAAATGATCCCTACGGCCGATTTAGTGATTAATCTTACTCCAGATAAAAATCACACTTCGGTAGTAAATGCAGTGATGCCCTTGATGAAAAAAGGAGCAACCTTATCTTATTCTCACGGCTTTAATATTGTTGAAGAAGGAACACAAGTAAGAGAAGATTTGACTGTAATTATGGTTGCACCAAAAAGTCCTGGTTCTGAAGTACGTGAAGAATATTTGCGTGGATTTGGTGTGCCAACACTAATCGCAGTTCACAATGCTAACGATCCTGAAAATAAAGGTTGGGCACAAGCAAAAGCATACTGTGTAGGAACGGGAGGGCACCGTGCTGGTGTTTTACAATCGTCTTTTATTGCAGAAGTAAAATCTGATCTAATGGGTGAGCAAACCATTTTATGTGGTGTGCTACAAACGGGATCCATCTTATGTTTTGACAAAATGGTTTCAGAAGGAATTGATTCTTCTTATGCCTCAAAGTTGATTCAATACGGCTGGGAAACAATTACCGAAGCATTAAAATACGGCGGTATCACTAACATGATGGATCGCTTATCAAATCCTGCAAAAATCAAGGCTTTTGAATTGTCTGAAGAACTAAAAGTAATCATGCAGCCATTGTTTATTAAGCACATGGACGACATTATTTCAGGACATTTCTCTAAAACCATGATGGAAGATTGGGCTAACGACGATATAAACTTGTTGACTTGGCGTGCCGCAACTGGTGAAACAGCTTTTGAAAAAACAGCTCCAACAAACGAAGACATTGACGAGCAAACCTATTTTGACAAAGGTGTGCTTATGGTAGCTTTTGTTCGTGCTGGCGTTGAGTTGGCTTACGACACCATGGTTGCCTCGGGTATAAAAGATGCCTCTGCGTACTATGAGTCCTTACACGAAACACCACTTATTGCCAATACAATTGCGCGTAAAAAATTATTTGAAATGAATCGTGTAATTTCTGACACAGCTGAGTACGGTTGCTATTTGTTTGATCACGCCTGTAAACCATTGCTTTCTTCTTTTATGAAAACTGTTGATACGTCCGTAATTGGAAAAGCGTTTGGAACAGAAAGTAATGGCGTTGACAATCAACAACTAATTACAGTTAATGATCAAATTCGTAACCACCCTATTGAACATATTGGAAAAACACTTCGTGCATCAATGACAGCCATGAAGCGAATCGTGTAAGTGAGACCATTACTCGACATATCAACAATTGAAGCTGCTGCTAAACGAGTTCGTGAAGCTACCTCTCCTACGCCTTTTGAAAAACATGCGCGGTTAAGCGAGCTGTATAACGCCTCCATTTCTGTGAAGCGCGAAGATTTGCAAGCAGTTCGGTCATTTAAGATACGAGGTGCGTTTAATAAAATTTCGTTGCTCAACAAGGTACAGCGCGCCAATGGCGTAGTCTGCTCTAGTGCAGGGAATCATGCCCAAGGAGTTGCGTATGCGTGTAGTCATCACAACATACACGGTACTATTTTTATGCCTATCCCAACACCACAACAAAAAGTATCGCAAGTAGCAATGTTTGGGGGTGAAAACATTACCATAAAACTTGTAGGTGACACATATGACGATTGCTATGAAGCGGCGAAATCCTTTGTTGCTGAAACAGGTAAGACGTTTATCCATCCCTTCGATGATACAGATGTGATTGCTGGGCAAGCAACCATGGCATTGGAAATTTTAGAACAAGCCACTTCGCCAATTGATTACATTATTGTACCTATAGGTGGGGGAGGACTAATTTCGGGTGTAATTAGTGTATTTAAAGCGAAATCACCACATACTAAAATTATTGGCGTGGAGCCTGTAGGTGCACCAAGTATGCATACTTCTTTGGAACAAGGTAAACGCATTACTCTAGACGAAATAGATGTTTTTGTTGATGGTGCAGCTGTAAAAACAATCGGCGCGATTGGGTTTGACTATTGTTTTGAATATATGGACGATATACTTTTGGTTGATGAAGGGGAGATTTGCCAAAATATCTTGACAATGTATACTAAAGATGCCATAGTGGTAGAGCCAGCAGGCGCAATGTCGGTTTCTGCACTTCCACAACTAAAAGAAGAAATTAAGGGGAAAAATGTTGTTTGTCTTGTTTGCGGTGGAAATAATGACATTACCCGCATGGCGGAAATAAAAGAACGCGCGCTATTGTTTAGCGATTTAAAGCACTATTTTATTGTGCGTTTTCCTCAACGTGCTGGAGCGCTAAAAGAATTTGTTCAAGATATTTTAGGACCAACAGACGATATTACCTTTTTTGAATATTCCAAAAAAAGTGCACGTGCACAAGGACCAGCGGTTGTTGGCATTCAATTAAAATCTACCTCCGACTTTAAGCCATTGCTAAATCGCATGAAGGAAAAGGGTTTTTTTGGTGATTATCTAAATAATAAACCGGATTTATTTCAATTTTTGGTTTAAATTTGCAACGCTATGAAAATTTATACATGAATATACCAAAAGAGTATTCAATTGATTCTCCATTTCATTACAATAGTTTTTTAATAAATGGAGAGCTTACGCTTTGGGACGGCCCAACAGCAGAAGTTCATTCTACTATCCACACACCAAATGCAGAAGGCACACTTGCGCCCACTTATTTGGGTTCAGTTCCAAATATGGATGAAGCTCATGCCTTAAAAGCATTAGATGCAGCATCAAATGCATTTGACAAAGGAAAAGGGGAGTGGCCAACCATGAAAGTTGCCGATCGAATAGCTTGCATGGAGCGTTTTGTTACGTTGATGAAAACACAACGCGATACGATTGTTAAACTTTTGATGTGGGAAATTGGCAAAAATCTAAACGATTCTCGAAAAGAATTTGATCGTACAGTAGACTATATTGTAGATACCATTAATGAGTATAAAGATATTGACCGAGACAGTGCAAAATTCCACAATCACGGTGGGGTGTTTGCACATATTCGCCGTGGTCCTATTGGAGTTGTGCTTTGCCTTGGCCCTTATAATTATCCGCTAAATGAAACTTTTGCATTGCTAATTCCTGCCATTATCATGGGGAATACAGCTATTTTTAAGCCAGCTAAACACGGCGTATTGCTTATTGCTCCACTGCTTAAGGCATTTAAGGAAAGTTTTCCTCCTGGAGTTGTTAATATTGTTTTTGGACGCGGGCGCACCATTGCTACTCCTATCATGAAAACCGGAGAAATCGATGTATTAGCGCTTATTGGACACAGTACTTCAGCACTTTCGCTACAAGACTTACACCCAAAAAAGAATAGACTTCGTTTGGTTTTAGGATTAGAAGCCAAAAACCCAGCCATTATTTTACCTGATGCTGATATGGATAAAACCGTACAGGAATGTGTAGCAGGTACTTTATCGTTTAATGGGCAGCGTTGTACAGCTTTAAAGATTTTATATGTTCATGAAGAGGTTAAAGAAGAATTTTTATCCAAATTCTCCGAAGCTATTGATGCACTTCAGCTGGGTATGCCGTGGGATAACACATTGTTAACACCACTTCCAGAACCTAACAAGCCAAACTATATCCAAGAACTCATTGATGATGCAAAGGCTAAAGGAGCTAAAATGCTAAATCCGCGTGGTGGAGAGCGCACAGAAAATTTTATTTTCCCTGCTGTCTTATATCCTGTCACACATGACATGCGCGTATACCAAGAAGAACAATTTGGCCCTGTAATTCCCGTAATGTCCTTCACTGATATTGATACCCCTTTAGACGACATGGCTGCTTCATCTTACGGACAGCAAGTGAGCTTGTTTGGAAAAGATATAGAAAAATTAGGACCGCTGATAGATACGCTTGCTAATCTTGTATGCCGCGTAAACTTGAATAGTTCATGTCAGCGCGGACCAGATGTTTATCCATTTACAGGAAGAAAAGATTCTGCAGTGAGCACACTCAGCGTCCGCGATGCACTACGATCATTCTCAATTAGAACATTTGTAGCCACAAAAGACACTGAGAGCAACAAAGAAATTTTGCGTGAATTGTTAGACTCACACAAATCTAACTTTATCAGCACAGACTATATGCTCTAACTTAGTTGTTGAGCATTACGGGCATTACAAGCATCGTAACATGCTCGCCTTCTTCTGACCCGTCTACGGGTGTGATGATTCCCGCTCTGTTTGGTAGCGATAGTTCGAGTTGAATTTCTTCTGAACTCAAATTACTAAGCATTTCGGTTAGAAATCGAGCGTTAAATCCAATTTGCATATCATCGCCTTGATAAGAACAGGCAAGACGTTCTTCGGCTTTATTGCTGTAATCGATGTCCTCAGCAGAAATGTGAAGTTCTGCGCCTGCAATCCGCAAGCGAATTTGATGCGTGGTTTTATTAGAGAAAATACTCACGCGCTTTACGGTGTTCAAAAATTGAACCCGGTTGATACTCATCACGTTTGGATTTTCTTTTGGAATTACAGCTTCATAGTTTGGATATTTTCCGTCAATTAATCTACATATGAGAACAGTATCGTCAAATGAAAATTGAACATTACTAGAATTGTAATCAACCTTTACTTCTGACTCACTTCCTAACAATACAGATTTAAGCAAGTTTAAAGGTTTTTTTGGCATGATAAATTCAGCCGTTTCTGGTGCAACCAAATCTGTTCGTTCATACTTAACGAGTTTATGCGCATCCGTTGCGACAAAGGTCAATCCACTAGAAGAAAGTTGAAAAAAGACACCACTCATTACGGGTCGTAAGTCGTCATTACCACTTGCAAAAATGGTATTTGTAATGGCGGTTGCTAAGGTGTCGCCTTGAACGGTTACACTTGATGCATCTACAACCTCTGCTGCTTGTGGAAACTCATCAGCATTTGCATAAGCAAGTGCATACTTACCTTGATCCGAACTTATTTCAAGCGTATTGTTTTCTGCTTGTGAAAAGGTAAGCGGTTGTTCAGGAAATGTTTTTAATGTATCTAAAAGTAATCTTGCAGGAACTGCAATTTTACCATCTTGTGAGGCCTCAACTTGCAACGTTGCGCTGATGGTAGTTTCAAGGTCTGTTGCGGTAAGACGCAATTGGCCTGGGTGGAGTTCAAACAAGATATGATCTAAAATGGGGAGTGTGTTACTACTATTTAACACGCCGCTTAATGTCTGGAGTTGACGTAAGAGTTGCGTACTAGAAACAATAAAGTTCATGCTATTTGTGTTTAACTACAAATATATTGTTTCAATCTACCAACCTAAAACAAATTTATTAACAGCTAGCCTTCAGTTATGAACGCTACGCGAACAGGATCCAAGTACGAAAGTCCAAATAAAGTGCTAGCACCACCGCCATAATTTGGATTTCCTTTGTAAATAGCAAGTTCCAAATGCCCTTCACTGTTAAAAAGCGCTACTTTTTTACCGTCTTCCTCACGATTTTCTTTTGGAACATCAAATCGAATAACTTCATGATAATTGTCAAATACCTGCTCAAAGCTGTGATTTCGAGCATGAATTACAAATGCACGATGTTGTCCCACGCGCTCAAATAGTTTTTTTGTGATATTCGTGATGACATTTCCATAACGGTCAATATGTAGTACGTGGCCTTGGATTTCGGTTTGTTGCGGATTAATTCTTGGGATGTGATGTGTCCGTTGCTTGAGTTTACCATAATTAGAGCCAATAACGCTAAGCGCACCACTTCGGTGTAAATGTGCAATGGCGTGAATTGCTTTTTCGAGAGGCGTAGGCTGTGGTAATGTTATTTTGACACACTGTGTAGGATTGAATTCTGGTTCCAAGAGCGATATAAATCCATTATTGGTGCAAACAAAATAATGTTCATTAAGTAAGGCAATAATCAGTTCCTGCTCAGGGGTTTCATTAAAATCAACTCCAATAAAATGAATGCTTCCCTCTGGAAAACTACGATAAACAGAGCGAACTACGTAGGCAGCTTGCCCAATATGAAAGGGATCAATTAAATGCGTTATATCAACAATTTCAGGTGCTTCGAGCTGTTGATACAAACGTGCTTTCAATCCAGCAACATAGGCGTCTTGTAAACCAAAATCTGTTGTGAGCGTTATAAGCGCCATGAAATAACATTAAGTTAATTTATCAAGCTAAAAATTGCTTAATTTTGAATACAAAGTTACCAAAAATCGATGCCTTAGGGTTTATTTTTTAAAAACAGATATTTGAACGAAATTACAATTGAGTTAGCTGAGGTTAATCCTACGGAATTCTACGGAGGGAAAAACAACAAAAACATTGCGATATTAAAAAAGTACTTTCCTAAAATTAAAATCGTTGCTCGCGGGAATAAAATTACCGCTTTTGGGGAAGAAGATTTACTTGAAGTGTTTGAAAAACAGGTAGATAGACTTGTATCGCACTACGGAAAATACAATTCATTAAATGGCGAAACCGTGCAACAGATTTTAGAAAGCGACGATGAGGATAACTTTGGATTAGATCCAGAGGACAACAAAGTGATTTTGCACGGCGTTGGCGGAAAAATCATCAAAGCACAAACGCTAAACCAAGCCAAGCTCGTAGAGGCTATGGCAAAAAACGATATGGTTTTTGCTGTTGGTCCTGCTGGTACTGGTAAAACATATACAGGAGTTGCTTTGGCCGTTAAAGCATTAAAAACCAAACAAGTAAAACGTATTATTTTGACACGCCCGGCTGTTGAAGCAGGCGAAAATTTAGGTTTCTTACCGGGTGATTTAAAAGAAAAGTTAGACCCCTACATGCAGCCGCTTTACGATGCATTACGTGATATGATTCCAAATGAAAAACTTGACCATTATATTGATAATGGCATTATCCAAATAGCGCCAATGGCATTTATGCGCGGAAGAACGTTAGATAATGCTTTTGTGATTTTGGACGAAGCCCAAAATACCACACACAATCAAATGAAAATGTTTTTAACTCGAATGGGTAAAAACGCGAAGTTTATGATTACTGGCGACCCCGGTCAAATCGATTTGCCACGACGCGTGATATCAGGTCTTAAAGAGGCTATTCTTGTATTGAATGGAGTTAAAGGTATTGGCTTAATTTATTTGGACGATAAAGATGTTATTCGCCACCGATTGGTAAAAAAAGTAATTGACGCGTACAAACAAACTGAACATCACAATTAATATGATGCAAACACTTATGCATTCCGATGTAAACCTAACAGGGTTGAAATCTAAATATACGGGTAAAGTACGCGAGGTATATACATTAGAAAATGATATGTTGGTTATGGTTGCCACTGATCGTCTTTCTGCGTTTGATGTAGTCATGCCAAAAGGAATTCCTTATAAGGGTCAAATCCTAAATCAAATTGCAGCTCATATGTTGGCGGCAACTTCCGATATTGTGCCAAATTGGCTTATCGCTACCCCAGACCCTAATGTTGCGGTAGGAAAATCTTGCGAGACGCTTAAAGTTGAAATGGTTATTCGTGGTTATTTGGCAGGACACGCTGCAAGAGAATATGCGTTGGGAAAACGCTCGTTGTGTGGCGCACCTATGCCAGAAGGAATGCGCGAAAATGATGCCTTTCCAGAACCAATTATTACACCAGCTACAAAAGCTGAACAAGGCGATCACGACGAAGATATTACCCCTGAAGCACTTGTTGAAAGAAAAATTGTTACTGCTGAAGAATACGAGCAGCTTGCAAATTACACGATGGCTTTGTTTGCTCGTGGTACCGAAATGGCAGCTGCACAAGGCCTAATTTTAGTTGACACCAAATACGAATTTGGTATAGATTCCGATGGCAACATTGTTTTAATTGATGAAATTCATACACCAGATTCCTCCCGATATTTTTATGCAGAAGGGTATCAAGAACGTCAAGAAAAAGGGGAACCACAACGTCAATTGTCAAAAGAATTTGTACGGCGTTGGTTAATCGAGCACGGCTTTCAAGGTCAGTCAGGACAACAACTTCCCGAAATGTCTGACGCCTACATTGCGTCTGTTTCGGAGCGATATATTGAACTTTACGAACATATTACAGGAAAAACGTTTCAAAAAGCAGATCTTACAGATGTTTCAAGTCGTATACAGCAAAATTTAGATAATTTCTTCAATGCCTAATTTCTTTATTAGCTGGTTATCAATAGCTGTGTCGTAAGGCAGTTTAAATTGCACGGGGTGATTACGGAGCCATGTGAGTTGGCGTTTGGCAAATCTTCTCGTGTTTGTTTTGATGTTTTTTATGCTTTTTTCTAAGGACTGTTTTCCCTCAAAATAGGTCAGTAGTTCTCGGTAACCTACCGTTTGTAGCGCATTGAGATTTTTGTAGGGCAATAATGTTTTTGCCTCTTGTACTAATCCGTTTTCTATCATCACATCCACACGCCTATTGATGCGATTGTATAATTTTTCTCGGCTCATTGTAAGTTCAATAGATATGGTGTCAAAAGAACGTGTTTTTTTTGGTTGTCCCAAAAAAGATGAATACGGTTTTCCTGACGCTGTACAGACGCCTAAGGCACGTAATAATCTTACATGATTTTGTGTGTCAACGACTTCAAAATATACAGGATCTAAACGTTTAAGCTCTTCTTGCAAATACGCTAATCCTTTAGTGTCATATTCCTTTTGCCACGTTTCAGAAATGGCGTCTGAAACATCTGGAAATGTATCTAATCCACGTACAACAGCGTCTGTATATAAGTTTGAACCACCGACCAAAATAACGACATCAATGGTTTTAAATAAGGTGTCAAGTAATGCTATCGCATCTTTCTCAAAATCTCCAACGGAGTAGGGGTCGTGAATGCTTTTATGCTGTATAAAATAATGTTTTATTCCATGTTGTTCATCGGCAGTGGGTACGGCTGTTCCGATCTGCATCTCTTTGAAAAATTGGCGCGCATCACTTGAAAGAATTGGACATCCCAATAGTTTTGCTAAACCTACGGCAAAAGATGTTTTGCCAATCGCTGTTGGCCCAGAAATGGTAATCAGCTTAGGGCGTATCATCTAAATTGATAATTTCTTTGACTTTATTTTTTCGAACAAATTGCTGAATTATATGTCGTGCTGCACGTGAATTTTTCATTGGAGTGATAAGCGTATTTATCATGTCTATGTTTGTAAGTTGATAATTTAAACTCACAAATCCAAAGCCCTTGTATTCATTGTCTTGTATTAGGACAATACTTCGCTCGTCGTGGGTTCTTCCCTTATCTATGAGCAACATATTTGGCGACTGAAAACTCAACCTATCGATGCATTGTTGTACGCGTTTGTTGTATTGCTCAGTAGTTTCCTTTTCGATACAAGCTCCCAAACATTGATTAATTTGTTCATGCGAACACGCTTTTTTGGGCGATTCCAGTCCAACTAACTTAAGACAAAGTGTGTATTTCTGAGCAAAAAAGTACAATGTTTTTCGGGCATTATTCAAGTTTTTAAAGGTCGTAACGTATTGCATGCCATCTTGGGCATGCGCAATCCGTAGAAATCGATAACCTGAATTTGTGATGCCCTCTTCTAATCCAAACCTAATACGATCGTTTTTGTGCACTCTGTTGTGTTTGGGCTTATGCAATTGAATTTCATCTACTTCTTTTAACAAGGCAATGAGTTCACTTCCTGTTTCTTCTGTGCTAACGCTATGCGTTTCCAATTGAATTTTTAACGCCTTTCTACTTTTCCCTGTAAAATGTTGATTTACTCGTTTTCGCATATTGGTGCTTTTACCAACATAAATAACATCTCCATTTTGATTATGAAGATAATAAACACCCGTAACGGGCTTAATTTGTTCTACCAAATGCAAAAATTTACGCCCAGCTTTATCTTGATCTTTGGTTCGCAATACTTCTTTGACAATGGTTTTTTCAGTGTCTTTATCTAAAAGTAATTTTAAAAGTTTCACGGTGGCTCGTGCATCACCTGCTGCACGATGACGATCGCTTAACGGAATTCCCAACGACCGTACTAATCTTCCCAGTTTGTAAGATGCTTGTTCAGGGATTAACTTTTTGGCAAGCGAAACCGTACACAGCGTAGGTCTTTCATACGTAAACCCCAATCGGTTAAACTCCGTAGACAACATGCGGTAATCAAAACTTGCGTTGTGTGCTACAAGAGTACAGTCTTCCGTAATTTCTACAATGCGTTTGGCAACTTCATAAAACTTTGGTGCGTTGCGCAACATTTTTTCGTTGATGCCTGTAAGATTTGCTACAAAAGGTTGAATGGGGCGTTCTGGATTTACAAGGCTTATAAACTGATCTACGATTTCGTTACCGTCAAACTTATAAACGGCAATTTCTGTAATTCCTTCTTCGTTGTATTTTCCGCCGGTGGTTTCTACATCAACAACTGCGTACATACCTTAATTTCTTCGTCCAAAAATTAGGCTCCCAACGCGAATCATATTGCTTCCCATTGCTATTGCAATAGGGTAGTCGTTACTCATACCCATAGACAAAACAGATAAAGATTTTTGTGCTTTCCACGCGTTGTAAAACGTTGAGAGTGTCTCAAATTCCCGAGTAATTTGGGTTTTGTCTTCCGTAAAAGTAGCCATACCCATAAGTCCAACAACTCGCACATTTGGGTATAGATTTTCATTAGAAAATAAAGACGCTGCTTCGTCATACGAAAACCCAAATTTTGAACTTTCCTCAGCAATGTGAAGTTGAATTAATACATCAATTACACGATCATTTCTAACTCCTTGCTTATTGATTTCTGCAAGAAGTCTTTCGCTGTCCACGCCATGAATAAGATGAACAAAAGGCGCAATGTATTTTACTTTATTGCGCTGTAAATGTCCAATCATGTGCCAACGAATATCTTTGGGGAGTTCCTCGGCTTTTTGACAGAGTTCTTGTACTTTGTTTTCTCCAAAATCACGATGCCCAACTCCATACGCTTCCTCAATGGCACTGTTGGGCTTTGTTTTTGAAACTGCCACAAGCGTTACATCTTTTGGCAAGGATTCAGTTAATTTTTGGATTTGTCCCGCAATCATGCCGATGGTTTTTCAACAAGGGCGGTGATTTGTAGCGCTACATCTAAGGCGTTTTTTCCTTGCGTTAGTGGTACTATAACGGGGCTTCCTTTTACAATGGCATCAGCAAAGCATTCAAGCTCCATTAAAATAGCATTTACTTCCGGAATCTCGGGGTTATCAAAAAAGATGCGTTTCTTTTTCCCCTGTGCGTTTTCCAATACCATATCAAAATCGCCAACCTCTTTGGGCGCATCATGCATCTTTACAACCTCTACTTTCTTGGTAAAATAGTCTACAGAGATGTAAGCATCTTTTTGGAAAAAACGTGCTTTACGCATGTTCTTTAACGAAATTCTACTTGCAGTCAAATTTGCAACACATCCGTTTTCAAATTCAATTCTTGCGTTGGCAATATCTGGTGTTTCACTTATGATAGCAACACCACTTGCCGAAATATTTTTA
>CATIMP010000087.1 GCA_949528465.1 Bacteroidota bacterium
CAGCAGAAAGGTTTGTTTTTGGGCTTTTTGGTTTTTGTTCTAACAACTCACGAATGATGCGAAGCACATGCGACTTCCCCTTTTTGGGCGTAATAAAAAGTTCTACTTCATCGGAAAAAAGGAGAAGCCCAACTTTATCGTTGTTTTGCAAGGCAGAAAAGGCAAGGGTTGCTGCAATTTCGGTAATCGTATCGCGTTTGAGCTGTTGCTGTGTTCCAAAATTGGCAGAGCCACTAACATCTACCAAAAGCATAAGCGTAAGCTCGCGTTCTTCTTCAAAAACCTTTACGTAAGGTTCTTGATAGCGCGCAGTAACATTCCAATCTATGGCACGGACATCGTCGCCATATTGGTATTGACGCACCTCGCTAAAGGTCATACCACGACCTTTAAAGGTACTTTGATATTCCCCCCCAAAAATATGATTGCTCAATCGGCGGGTTTTAATCTCAATCTTCCGAACTTTCTTTAAAAGCTCTTTTGTATCCATATCAAAAAATGTAGATTAGTAAACCTCCATTAAATTATTTCCAATGCAATCTTTCGTACTCACTTTGTTCAGCTCTGTTTTTTGGAATTGACGAATTTCCAATTCTCACATAAAAATTCTCTTTCCCCTCGAAAGTTGCAAAGACAGGGATTCCACTTTTTAATATCTGGATTTTGCAAATTGTCTTTTCGTCTATGGTCGGAAAACTCACTTTTAAGTATTTCTCAAAACTAGAACCCAAGTGTTTTGAAATTAAATTTCGTAAATGCAGCTCAAATCCGTCAATGTCTTTCTTGGATAAAGTTTCAAAGTCTTTATCAAGTCCCAAAGCATTTCCGTCATCGTCCACGCCTATAATTAAAACTCCACCTTCGCTGTTTAGAAAAGCCGAAATAGTTTTAGCAATGACAAATTCTAATTTTTTATTGACTGTGTTCTCTCGCAAATCGTAACGCAAAGTCGATTTCAATTCCAACTTTTCGTTTTCTCCTATTAAAATCAATTCTTTTAATTCTGTATCTTCTGTTGAAATTTCATTATTAAGTTCTATTCGTTTTTTTAGGGCTTCGAAAATTGATTTCGCTCGTTTTTCTAAAAACACCGAATAATCATCGCTGTAAATACCAAACTCATCAATATTGTCAATTAGGTGTGATTTAATCGACTTGTTTAAGCCTTCGTTCTCATCCACAAAATCTTGAATGTAAATTGAAGGTGCTTTTGCTCGAATTTTTCTTTTGTTTAAATCTGCCCCGACCAAGGTAATATTTACTATGCTGTTCTCGTTTCCTATTCCTCTTTTTCTTAAGTAAGATTTTGGAAAGAAATGATGATAGTTTTTACTATTTGCCATTTTAAGCCAAGAGTTGTCAAGAATGACTTTGCCGTTATCTCTAAAGTCTTTTGGCTCATAATATGCTAAAAGGCAAAGAACAGCTTTACAATAGCTGTTTCCTGCACTAAAACCTGTTTCAATTAGGTCTTTTGGTGAGCCCAAAAAGACTTTTATTTCATCATAATTTGGTCGCTGTCCTTGCAGAATTTGGTCAATCCGTTTTATGTCTTGAGCGAGCTTAGATTCCGTTGAACTTGAATATCTGTATGACAAAGAAATACGCCAAAAGAACTCTTCTAAAAATATTATTTGTTTGCCTTTTGGTTTCTCTTTTTGAAAATAAAAGAAGTAACAGAATGGTACCAAAAGAGCGTCATATGGCAAAAGAGTTGAAACTGGAATCCTGTAAACTGAACGGAAATAGTCAATACTTTCTTTTAATGCTGAAATGACATCATCCCATGTGTCAATAATACTTTGCTTGTCAAGTTGTAAAACTACTTTCCTTTTACACTCTTTGTTTTTGCTTAAAATCAAGCTCAAAACATTTAGTATAACTGTACTTGAAATTGTCTCGTATTTACTCCCTTCAAATTCTTTGAGTAGTTTTTGGAATTTTGCTTGCATATCAAAATTCTGTTCTTCATCGTAAGTCTTTGCAGACATTATTTCAAATAATGTTAGTGTTTGCCCACCTGTGTTTATACGAGTGAAAACCTCAATTGCAGAATCTATATCTTCTTTGCGTAGCACAACAGTAGAGAAATCATAAGAAGTAAAAGTCTCTTTGTACTCTTGTATTTTGTCTATTTCATCGCTGGTATAATTTTCTCGTAAATCGCTATACTTTGAATTGAGTAAGTTTTTTAAAGAAATATAGTTGTTTGTTGGTAATTCGGAAACAATAATCTGTTCGTCATTGTTGTCAATATCACCCTCTAAATCAACAAATATTGAACCGTAGTTAGTGATTTTTTTTTCGCCTTCCTTTTGGATTGAAGCGCCCAAAAATGCAGCATATAAAGAAGTGATTCTTTGTTGTCCATCTAAAACGTACTGAACTTTAATATCATCTGGAATTGGTGGTAGTTCAAGGTTCCCAATGTTTTTAATGTCATTTAGTCGTTCGTTGGTTTCCCAAAGTATAAATGTTCCTATTGGATAACCTTTCAAAATACTATCCAATAGTTTGGCTGTTTTGTCAATACTCCAAACGAAATCTCGTTGAAATTTAGGAATCTTAATCTGTCCTTTTTGTATTTCGGATATTAAGTCCGTGTATTTTTTCGAATCTGGTTTCGGTTGTTTATTCATACTACCAATCAATATTTTTACAAATAGGTGTTCTAAGGTACTTCTACCGCATTAACAATGCGCTGAATGATATCTTCCGAAGTAATATTTTCTGCTTCTGCCTCATACGTAATGCCAATACGGTGACGCAACACGTCAAAAATCACGGCGCGTACATCTTCCGGGATCACATAGCCTCGGCGTTTTATAAAGGCATAGCATTTTGCTGCTGTTGCCAAGTTGATACTCCCCCTTGGCGAAGCTCCAAAACTGATAAGTGGTTTTAGCGATTGCAGTTTATATTGTTCGGGATAGCGTGTGGCAAAAACCAAATCCAAAATATACTTTTCAATCTTTTCATCCATATACACTTCACGAACGGCTTTTTGTGCTTTATTGATTTGAGCCGTTGAAATAACAGGCTTTATGGTGCCAAAAGAATCATTCAAATTTGCACGAACAATGAGTTGTTCATCTTCAAGTTTTGGATAATCAATAATCACCTTAAGCATAAATCGGTCTACCTGCGCTTCGGGAAGCGGATAGGTTCCTTCTTGTTCTACGGGGTTTTGGGTTGCCATAACCAAAAACGGCAGCTTTAGTTTAAAGGTCTCATCTCCAATGGTGACCTGCTTTTCTTGCATCGCCTCTAACAGGGCAGATTGCACTTTGGCAGGCGCACGATTAATTTCATCTGCAAGAACAAAGTTGGCAAATACAGGTCCCTTTTTGATGCTAAAATCGTTTTCCTTGGTGTTGTAAATCATCGTTCCTATCACGTCTGCAGGAAGCAAATCGGGTGTAAATTGAATACGGCTAAAACTTCCTTTTACGGCTTTACTCAGGGAGTTAATGGCTAGTGTTTTTGCCAACCCAGGAACGCCTTCAAGTAAAATATGTCCTTGCCCCAATAGTCCAATGAGGAGGCGTTCTACCATATGTTGTTGCCCCACAATAACCTTGTTCATTTCAAGAGTAAGGATGTCTATGAAAGCACTTTCTTTCTCTATCCGTTCATTTAACGCTTTAATATCTACAGCGGTATCGCTCATAATTTAGGTGTTTCCAATTGCAGCCGCAAAATCAAAAAAAATGTGCTGCAGGTTTGTTAATAATAGGTTAAAAATAGGGTTTCCCATGTTGATTACAAAAAGAGACCGCAAAGCTTTTTACCTTTGTTAGAAATTGAGGTCATGATTAACAAAAGACTACTCATCAAAAACCTGCTAGCGCATAACGATGAGAACAGTTTTTACGATAAAAAAAGACAACTAAACTTAGGTGAAAGAGAAGGAAAAGCTAAGTTTTTAAAACATATTTGTGCGCTATCGAATTCAAACCCCAAAAACAACTCCTACATCGTGGTAGGCGTCAAGGACGAAGACAATGACATTTGTGGGGTTGACTTTTTTGACGATGCCAAACTGCAAAACCTCATCAATGCCTATTTGGAAAATCCGCCCGTAGTGCTCTACGAAAACATCCACTTTCCGCACTTGCCCGAGGGAAAAGTAGTTGGGCTGGTAACCATCAGGCCAACCGAAAAAATGACGGCATTGCGGAAAAATATCTGGAAATATTATGGCGGTTCCGTGTTTTTTAGAGACGGGAGTATTTCCATGTCTAAGGTTTTTGATCTGAAAATTAAGGATATCAACTCCGAAGTTGTTGCCGAAATCGAAAAGCATGCACACAACAACATAGAGCTTACGCTTGATGGGGTGATTGACTTTGTACACCGCTACGACAGCAACTTACACCCGCAATACAAAGTGTTTAAAGAATCGTTTGTGGTGTGTTGGGCTGGACTGGAAAAACGAGTAAAAGACAACAGCTATTTCTCGCGCGTAGACGTGGAACTTATCAATGAGCATGTAAAATTATTTTACTCCGCGCACGATGAGGTGGAAATTGAAGTGGATGCGCATTCGTTTAGTCTTATCGAGTATGTGCGTTTGGGTTTTAACGATAGCTTTAAATACTATCCCTTAGAGCGCATGTCCTTTTTGTTTGATGATAAGGGGTCGTATCAAATTGACTCCGAGTTTTTGTTTTCACCGCCTAGATTTGAAAAAAAACTATTGCATCACATCTATAATGCCAACAACTCCCTTTGCGAAAAACTGCGTAAAAGCACTAGCCTTACCAAAAACGAAAAGGCGGATATCATCAATTTGGCACCTACCTATATGTTGTGCTACCTCAACGGATTTGAAGAAGCCAAAGACAAGCTACATGACCTCTCGGGCATCATGAAAAAACAAGGCGAAAGCGCCTACCAAAGCCTAAAAGACACGCAACGGATACTGCGGAAGATTAAGTATCACTAAATAGTTGATGGGTTTGGATGTATGCAAAAACACTCTCTGGAAGCCAGTTCTTGAGCCTGTTCCCCTTTTTTTCCAATCGAATTTGCGTGGCGGAAATATCTTGTAAGGATACGTTTTGAAGTACCGTTTCTGAGTCGTTATTTTCCAAAGCGATGCCTTTTCTAGGATATACGATGCGTGGAAATTGCATCAGGAAGTCGGCATTTTTCCAACTCGGCAGCGATGCGGCAGTGTCTGCACCCAATACCATCAGAAAGGTAGTATCGGGATTTTCTTGTGTTAATTTTTGAAGCGTTGCTGCGGTGTAACTTGGCTTTGGCAAATGAAGCTCTATGTCGTTTGGAATCATCTTTGGATGGGATTCCAATGCTAGTTGTAGCATGTTCCAGCGGTGGTGTTCGGGAAGCAATTCGGTTGCGGGCTTATGCGGATTTTGCGGACTAAGCACAAACTGTACCTCATCGGCTTTTTGTTGGCGTAGTACCTCTTGTGCAATATGGATATGTCCGTTGTGAATGGGATTAAAACTGCCAAAAAAAAGCGCAACCCGTTTCATTGGTTTAGAAAATTGAATACCAATTGTTGTACGTCCTTTTTAGCGGTTTCCAACTTGTCGTTTAGGACAATGTGGTCAAAATCCACAGCGCGTTCCAGCTCGGTTTCGGCTTTGGCTATACGCATGGCTATTTTTTCTTCCGTATCTGTTCCGCGAAGTTGCAGTCGTGCTTTTAAGTCTGCGATATTTGGTGTTTTAACAAAAACAGCCATGGTGTTATTGGGGTATTGTTTTTTGATATTTAGTCCACCTACTACATCAATATCAAA
>CATIMP010000088.1 GCA_949528465.1 Bacteroidota bacterium
TAGCTCAGTGTCGTACTTATGAAAAGGGATCAAGGCTTTGGGTAGCTTACCAAGACTATCAATTGTTTTCTGTATAAATAGGTGTCTGTAGTCTTTTTCAAGAGTACCACTTTGTCCTTTGTTTATTGCTTTCCGAATTTGAGAAAAGAAGGGAAACTTCTCAATACCGCCTAAAAAAACAGCAAGCTTGTACGTTTTATTTCGGTTTAGGTAGCTCCGTAGGGTTTCTTTTTCGTGATCATATCTATTGAGGAAAAAATGCAAAAACTTAAACATACGGCTTGCCATTCCAGATGCCGGTATAAAACGGGATATAGAAAATTTGGGTTTTTCTTCATCAAAAAGTGAAGCATATGTAGCAGTCTCTTTTTCGGACAAAACTACAATTCCGTCGTTAGCTGTTGCTGGTCGTTCTAGTTGGGCGTAATTCGCTCCATTTTGCAACAAGCGTAATTGCTCTTGTGCATCAGACTCAGAAATGCCTATTTCTTTTAAAGCTTGTTTATCCTTTTGCGTAAATGTGTGTCCCATCTAATTTTTCTAGTTGTTCAATAGCGCATTTCATTCGTTCTTCGTGTGAACCGTTTAGCAACGTATAAGGTTGATTTCGTTGTACTAAAGTAGCAATAAATTTACAAAACATTTCTTGGCGTTGGTTGGGTCTGTCACGAAGTAAATCCTTCTCCCAAGGAACGTCAATATCTGTTAAAAAGTATATGTCGTATTGATTTTCTTTATTGGCTTGTACTACTTTTTTATCACACCAACCGTCAAAATAGGCTTCTGAGTACACTTGTGTGGACAGTATTGTGGTGTCACAAAAGAGAAATTTATTGGCTCTTTTTACAGCTTCGTTTTCTAATTTTAGTTGTCCAATCGCAATAGGTAAAATATCCTCTGGAGCACATATTTCTTGTGATTTATGCCATTTTTTTTCCAAATATGTTCTGGCAAATTCTGGAACCCACGTTGTATTGTAGTGTTTTGCCAATGCTTGAGCTAATGTCGTTTTCCCTGTTGATTCAGGACCAAATAGCGCTACTTTTATGCAGTTGCTTTTGAGTTGGTTAAGACGTGTTTCCATGCTAAAAATCCGTAGATGGCAATGATCGTAAAGATAAGGTATTGCAAACTTGTAAAGGTTAGGCCCTTGTAAAAATAGAGCGGTACCGAAATGATGTCTCCCACAATCCAAAAAATCCAATTTTCAATCTTTCTGCGTGCCATAAGCCACATACCAACAAAGAATATGGCGGTGGTAAAAGTATCAACATAGGCGGTCCAGGTTGTCCACTTCCCTGCCGATTGATACACCACGTAAACAAACACCAGCGTAATAATAAAAATAATAACCGATGTTCGTTTTTCTTTGGCGTTTGTTTGGCTTATTGGAGTTGCTTGGTCATTTGTTTTTCGTGTCCAAACGTACCAGCCGTAAATGCTCATTACAAAGTAGTACGCGTTTATCATCATGTCGCCCAGAAGTGCCCACTTCCAAAGCAAATACACAAAAATTGAAGTTGAAATCAGCCCTGTTGGAAATACCCAAATATGATTTTTCTTGGCGTACCAAACGCTTAAAAAACCAAATACTACAGCAGTAACTTCAAGCGCTATATCTATGGATTGATATGCTGAATATTGCCCAAATAGCAGCTCAAAAAGTTGGCTCATAGTCGCTGCGGTTAGATTTGACCACTTTCATGTTTAAAATGATATGTTCTGTTTGTTCGAAAGCTTCTTTAGTGGCTTTGGTAATCA
>CATIMP010000089.1 GCA_949528465.1 Bacteroidota bacterium
GAAAGCCATGAAAGGACAGTTGGATTTAATCGGTCCTGCCACGGCTGTTGGTGAGGAATTACTGGGCATTCCCGATTTTGCCATTCCTGATTTTTCAGCTCCCCTAAGCCAAGAAAAACACGTACTTAAAAACCTTAAAAAAGTATTTTTGATGATTGCAGGTGCAGGCGTACAGAAATACGGTACTGAATTGGAAGAGCACCAACAGTTGTTGTTGGCGGTTGCTGATATACTTATTGAAGTTTATATGGCGGAATCTGCTGTATTACGTGCGGAGAAAAATGTAGGTATTTATGGCGCCGAAGCGCAAGATTATCAAGTAGCGATGAGTCAGTTGTATTTGTATCAAGCTACTGAAAAAATTACGGCAAAAGGACGTGAAGCCATACTTGGATTTGCCGAAGGAGATGAGCAAAAAGCATTGCTAATGGGGCTTAAACGCTACACAAAGTATGTTGAATATCCCAATGTTATTGCATTGCGCAATAAAATTGCCGATAAGGTGGCTGAAGAAAACAGCTATAGTTTTTAGTAACAACTACTACAGTAATGTATCCAAAGGCCAAGCATTTTGTTTGGTCTTTTGTTTTTTTTATTATCTTAGCATTAAGAATAGTACCTCCAAATCTTTTCTTATTACAAATGAAAAACCTACAACTTCTCTATAGTTTATTTGTACAGTTACTCATTGTCAAGACAACCTTTGTTTTTGACTCGCTACCCTATACTTTGCTAAAATGTAACACATTAAAACAAGCGCACTTATGTACTTAAGCGCTATTTATATTATTTAAAAACGAGTATTATGAAAAATGAACTAAAATTAAGTGCCTATAATGGAAAAGAGGCAAATGTAAATTCATACTTATTTACAGATAGTAAAAGTGCTATTCTAGTGGATGCTTTGAGAAATAGTGAAGAAGCAAAGAAATTAGTCGCTTGAATCATTCTTCACTGTTTTTGTTGGCAATGCTTCAAAGAGAAAATCTAATTCATATTGGCTCAAATTCAGCAGGGGCATCGGGTAATATTGCTACTAAAGATTTATCAAACGGTTGGAATTTTACCCTGACTAATTCCAGAACAGAATATCCAAATGGCAAACAGTATTTTAAAGTTGGTATTACCCCAACAATAACAGTGAAGAATGATTCAAGCTACAAATTTAGTAACAGTAATGATAAATTAATAGCAAAAGCACTTGAAGAGTTACAATAGGCCTATAAGATGGAGTCAAAAACAAAAGACCGTGCTAGACTGATGCGATTTGTGGCTATACTATCTTTTACATTGCAGGAGACTTCAAATTAGGTTACAAAAAACCCTTTTCTTTCATCCAGTCGTCGTTATACATTTTACCTACATAACGGCTACCCGAGTCGTGTAATAATACCACCACCACATCGTCTGGACCAAAGTGTTTTTTAAGTTGCAACACGCCTTTTACGGCAGCACCACAGGAATTTCCTGCAAAAATACCTTCTTCACGCGCCAGCTTTCGGGTATACACTGCTGCGTCTTTATCGGTTACTTTTTCAAAACCATCAATAGACTTAAAGTCCACATTTTCAGGAAGGATGTCCTCCCCTATGCCTTCAGTAATGTAGGGATAAATTTCTTTCTCGTCAAAAATGCCTGTTTCATGGTATTTCTTAAATACAGAGCCATAGGTGTCAATCCCCCAAATTTTAACTTCCGGGTTTTTTTCTTTTAGGTATTTGGCAACGCCCGAAATGGTACCGCCTGTACCTACACCCACTACAAAATGTGTGATTTTACCATCCGTTTGCTTCCAAATCTCAGGCCCTGTTTGCTCGTAATGCGCTACGGCATTTGAGGGGTTGTCGTACTGGTTTACATACCATGCATTTGGTGTTTCATCGGCAATACGCTTTGAGGTAGAATAGTACGACCGTGGATCGTCTGGTGCCACATTTGTTGGGCACACAATAACTTCCGCCCCCACAGCACGCAGGATATCAAATTTTTCTTTGGATTGCTTATCAGTAGAAACACATATCAACTTATAGCCTTTTACAATGGCTGCCAACGCCAATCCCATCCCTGTATTACCAGAAGTTCCTTCCACAATGGTACCGCCTGGTTTTAGTCGTCCATCGGCTTCAGCATCTTCCACCATTTTAAGTGCCATGCGGTCTTTTACAGAACTGCCTGGGTTGAAATATTCCACTTTAGC
>CATIMP010000090.1 GCA_949528465.1 Bacteroidota bacterium
GCATCACTTGACCCCAAAATAAAAACTCCTTGATTTCTCAAGGAGTTTCTTTGTAGCGGGAGCTGGACTCGAACCAGCGACCTTCGGGTTATGAGCCCGACGAGCTACCTACTGCTCTATCCCGCGATATGAAATGCAAAAGTACAAAACTTCCCTGATATAGCAATACCTCTACTGCAATCATTACCTTTGCAACATGCATAAAGCGGGTTTTGTAAATATTATTGGAAGTCCTAATGTGGGGAAGTCTACCTTGACCAACGCCATTTTGGGTGAAAAACTTGCCATTACCACTGCCAAAGCGCAAACAACCCGACACAGAATTTTGGGCATGCGCAACACAGAAGAATATCAACTCATACTTTCCGATACGCCTGGAATTATTGATCCGGCCTATAAATTGCAAGAAAGCATGATGGAAGCCGTTCAAACTGTTTTTGACGACGCCGATGTGTTGGTGTATATGGTGGAAATTGGCGAAAAAAAAGGCAAGAGTGAGGCAGTTATCTCAAGGTTGGCCAAAACCAATAAACCCGTTATTCTTGCGATTAATAAAATTGACACGGGCAATCAAACACTTCTTGATGAAACCATTAATGCGTGGAAAGTACAACTACCCAATGCAGCTATTTGGAGTATCTCTGCACTGGAAAAATTTCAAATAGACGCACTTCTAGATAATATTGTGGAAATGCTTCCTGAACATCCCCCATATTATCCAAAAGATCAACTTACGGATAGGTCCGAGCGTTTTGTGGTTAATGAAGTGATCCGTGAGAAGATTTTACTCTCCTACGATAAAGAAATTCCATACGCTGTGGAGGTCGAAACAGAGGCGTTTAAAGTAGAAGAAAGTATTATCAAAATTAGCTCCATTATTTATGTAGAACGTTCATCGCAAAAAGGCATATTGATAGGGCACAAAGGGGCGGCGCTTAAAAAAGTAGGTACGCTTGCCAGAAAAGATCTACAGCGATTTTTTGATAAGAAAATTCACCTTGAGCTTTTTGTAAAAGTCAGTAAAGATTGGCGATCAAATACCAACGCATTAAAACGTTTTGGGTATTGACCTTAGACTAAGTTACCTTTGCACAAATTATTATGAGAAACCTAGTAGCTATTGTTGGTAGACCGAATGTGGGCAAGTCTACGCTGTTTAACAGATTAGTACAACGCAGGGAAGCGATTGTAGACCCAACAAGTGGCGTTACCCGCGACAGGCATTATGGCAAATCCGATTGGAATGGTCGAGAGTTTACACTGATAGACACTGGCGGTTATGTTATTGGCGGCGACGATGCGTACGAACAAGAAATTGACCAACAGGTAGAAATTGCCATTGCTGAAGCAGATGCTATTTTGTTTTTAGTTGATGTTGAAGTGGGCGCAAATATCATGGATGAGGAAGTTGCCAAGCTACTCCGTAAATCTGAAAAACCCGTTTTTTTAGTTGTTAACAAGGTAGACAATGCATTGCGCGTAGCCGCTACGGTTGAGTTTTATTCATTGGGAATGGATAATTTATATCATATTTCTGCTATGAATGGCGGAGGTACGGGAGAGCTTCTCGATGCTTTGGTAGAGTCCCTTCCAGAACTAACGAACAACCTACCCGAAGACCTCCCAAGGTTTGCAGTAGTTGGTAGACCCAATGCGGGAAAATCTTCATTTGTAAATGCGCTGATTGGCGAGAATCGTAACATTGTAAAAGATGAAGCAGGAACCACTCGCGATAGTATTGACACGGTTTATAATCGCTTTGGATTTGATTTTTGTTTGGTCGATACCGCTGGTATTCGTAGAAAGGCAAAAGTAAAAGCAAATATTGAGTTTTACTCCGTGATGCGTGCCTTGCGTACCATTGAGTTTTCCGATGTTTGTATGATTGTATATGATGCTACACGTGGCTTTGATTCACAGGTGAAAAATATTTTTTGGTTGGCGGCACGAAACCACAAAGGCGTGGTGATTTTGGTCAATAAATGGGATTTAATCGACAAGGATACCATGACTACCAAACAAGTGGAGGAACAAATCCGAGCTGAAATTGCTCCTTTTGTTGATGTATCTATTGTCTTTATATCATCACTCACAAAACAACGTGTTTTCAAAGCAATAGAAACGGCAGTAGACGTCTATAAAAGACGCTCCCAACGCATCCCGACTCGAAAACTTAACGACTATATCCTTCCTGTAATTGAAAAAAATCCACCTCCTGCACTAAAAGGGAAGTACGTCAAAATCAAATTTGCTACGCAATTGCATTCACCCCATCCGCAATTTGCATTTTTCTGCAATTTGCCGCAGTATGTAAAAGATCCGTACAAGCGTTTTTTGGAAAATAAGCTTCGCGCTGAATACAATTTTAACGGCGTAACTATTGATATTTTTATCCGTAAAAAATAAGTACAGCAGGCTCTTTTTGATACTTTAGACTAGGTCAGTTCGAGTAAATCTTGAGATTATTGAAATTAAAATATATTTTAATTGAAGATAGCTTGCGCAGCTAATAAAATTGTATCGAGAAATTATGTTGGCAAGAAATTCTTGCTCTCCATACAAATGTCACTTTTTTTTAACATCAAAATTCATTCGAATTAACGAATTTCTAAAACAGCCCTTAAGCTTATAATTCAGCTTTTATTTGTAGTAATTCTTGTCGAATTTTTTGAAGTTTTTTTAAAATCTCCAAATTACCTTTATTCCCTTTTTTAAGTTGATTTTTGGCACCTTCAAGCGTAAAACCACGTTCTTTAACTAAGGTGTAAATCAACTCAAACTTTTCTATGTCTTTGGCAGAAAATTTACGTGTGCCGCTTTGTGTTTTTTTTGGGCTGATAATTTGAAATTCTTTTTCCCAAAAACGGATGAGCGATGGCTTTACTTCAAAGGCATTGGCCACTTCGCCTATGCTGTAATATAATTTTTCGGGGAGTTGATGGCGCATTAGTCAAGGGATTGATTTTCTCTGCTTGCGGCTTCTAACATCGCTTCAAATTCATCAGGGTTTAAATCTCCAGAGTAGAAATTAATTGGATTAACCGCCTTGCCATCTTTGTGAATTTCATAATGTAAATGCGGTGCTTGCGAACGCCCCGTATTTCCTACATACCCAATAATATCACCTCGCTTAACGCGTTGTCTTCGTTTAACATTGTAATCACTTAAGTGTGCATAAAGTGTTGTATAACCAAAACCGTGATCTATACGGATGTGCTTTCCATATCCTAAAGAGCGATTGTCTGCACGTTTTACAACACCATCACTTGTGGCATATATTGGCGTGCCCCGTGGTGATGTGAAATCCATGCCTTTGTGACGCCGGCGCGCTTTGGTAAATGGGTCAGTACGCCAACCAAATCCAGATGCCATACGAGTTAGGTCGTCATTGGCGATTGGTTGAATGGAAGGAATCGCTGCTAAAAGTTTTTCTTTATCTAGTGCTAATCGTTGCACTTCGTCAAACGACTTGGATTGAACAACCATTTGTTTCGACAAAATATCGAGACGTTTTGTGGTGTTGATGATTAAATCCGAATTGGCAAAACCTTCTAAATTTTTATATCTGTTTGCACCACCAAAACCCGCTTTACGCATATCTTCCGAAATCGGATTGGTTTCAAAAACAACCCTGTAGATTTGATTATCACGCTCTTGTAAGTGGTCTAAAACTTGCTCTACTTGCGTCATTTTTCGCTGCAATTGCTCGTAGTTCAATTTATAGTTTTCGAGTTCGCGCGCTTGTGAAATTTCTGTCGGAGTACTTAATAAAGGCGTAGAAAGTAAAAAAAGCATAAAACCAAAACCAAAAAGCGCAGCAGCAGCAATAAACGCCAAAACGTTACGTACTTTTCGTCTGTTTTTTACTTCAATCTTCCGATATGAAAGACTCTCTTGATCGTAGTAATACTTAACCTTTGCCATTCAGTAAAATGTGCTATTTTTACCCCTTAGAAATGAGTATTCAACAAATATACATATTTCAAGTTAACCATTAATCGGTTTCATGAAAGCACAACAAATCCGCGCACAATTTTTAGACTTTTTCGCTGCCAAAAACCATAAAATTGTTTCTTCAGCACCCATGGTGATGAAAGACGATCCTACCCTAATGTTTACCAACGCAGGGATGAATCAGTTTAAAGAATATTTTTTAGGGAATAAAAAAGCAAAAGATACCCGCGTAGCCGACACCCAAAAATGCTTGCGAGTTTCGGGTAAGCATAACGATTTGGAAGAAGTTGGAAAAGACACCTACCACCACACCATGTTTGAGATGCTAGGCAATTGGAGTTTTGGAGACTATTTCAAGAAAGAAGCTATCGCCTATGCTTGGGAATTCCTAACTGAAGTCATGCAAATTGACAAAAATGATTTGTATGTTACCGTTTTTGAAGGAGACGATGCTGAAGGATTAGCTACAGACAATGAAGCCATTACATTTTGGAAAGCACATATTGCTCCGGAACGTATTTTGATGGGCTCTAAAAAAGATAATTTTTGGGAGATGGGTGACCAAGGTCCTTGCGGTCCTTGCGCTGAGATCCACGTGGATATTCGTAGCGCTGCCGAAAAAGCACAAGTTTCAGGCGCTGAACTTGTCAATAAAGACCACCCGCAAGTGGTGGAAGTATGGAATTTGGTGTTTATTGAGTTTAATCGAAAAGCCAGTGGCGCACTCGAAAAACTACCCGAACAACACGTAGATACGGGAATGGGTTTTGAACGCCTTTGCATGGTTGTTCAAGGGGTACAATCCAATTACGATACGGATGTATTTACGCCGCTCATTCGTGAAATCGAAACCCGTACAGCAACTGCTTACGGTAAGAATGAAGAAATCGATATCGCCATACGTGTCATTGCTGACCACCTAAGGGCGGTTTCATTTTCCATCTCCGACGGGCAATTGCCCTCCAACAATGGCGCAGGCTATGTGATTCGTCGGATTTTACGTCGTGCCATACGCTATGGCTATACTTTTTTAGATCAGAAAGAACCCTTTATTTTTGCGTTGGTAGACACGCTTACCGATCAAATGGGTGCTGCTTTTCCAGAACTTAAGGCGCAGCAAAACCTGATTCAAAATGTAATTAAAGAAGAAGAGCAATCGTTTCTTAAAACCTTGGCTCAAGGATTGGTATTATTGAATCAATTGATTGCTAGCAACAAAGGAAAAGAGCTTTCGGGCGCAAAGGCGTTTGAGTTATACGATACCTTTGGATTCCCTGTTGACCTTACCGCGCTTATTCTTTCGGAAAATAATATGACGCTTAATGAAGCTGATTTTGATGCCGAAATGGAACAGCAAAAAGCCCGTTCTCGAGCTGCTGCACAAGTAGAAACCGAAGATTGGATTGAACTCAGAAGTGACGATGAGGAAGAATTTGTGGGGTATGATACGCTCAAAACTACAGTTCGAATTGTACGTTATCGAAAGGTAACCACCAAAAGTGGCGCATCATTTCAATTGGTTTTTAACCTAACACCATTTTATCCAGAAGGGGGCGGGCAAGTAGGCGATAAGGGCTATTTGGAAGCACCAAATGGAAATGTGACCTACATCACCGACACCAAACGTGAAAACAACCTTATTGTGCACGTGGCTAATCAACTTCCTGCAAATCTTGATGCTACTTTTACCGCTGTTGTAGATGCACAAAAACGCACCGCAACGGCATGTAACCACACCGCAACACACCTATTGCACCAAGCTTTACAAGCCATTCTTGGCGATCATGTTTCTCAAAAAGGGTCAATGGTACGATCTGGGTATTTACGCTTTGATTTTTCGCATTTTGCCAAGCTAACACAAGATGAACTTACGTCTGTTGAGGCATTTGTAAATGCCCGTATTCAAGAGCAAATTAATTTAGAAGAACACCGCAATGTGCCTTTTCAGCAGGCAATGGATAGCGGGGCTACGGCATTGTTTGGTGAAAAGTATGGAGATACGGTACGTACCATTCGTTTTGGTGAATCAATGGAATTGTGCGGAGGAACGCATGTTGCCAACACTGCGGAACTCTGGCATTTTACGATTACTTCCGAGTCAGCAGTAGCCTCTGGAATTAGACGTATTGAAGCCGTTACGTCTGATGAAGCTAAAAAGCTAGTCTACGACCAAGCCGCTGTGGTGGATGAGCTTAAGGTGCAGTTGAAAAATCCAAAAAATTTGGTACAGTCAGTACAGGCTTTACAAGATGAAAACAGCAAACTTCGTAAAGAAATAGAGCAGCTAAACAAGCAATTTGTACAGCAACTTATTTCGGAATTGGGAAGTAATATTGTTGTCCAAAATGGTAAATCTGTATTGCTGAAAGAAGTGCAGTTAGACGCTGCTGGCATGAAAGATGCCTTATTCCAACTGGGACAAAACCGCGACGATTTGGTTGCTGTACTTGCAAGTCGTAAAAATGACAAACCTATTTTATCTTGCTATGTGTCTAAAGCAATTGCCCAAAATGGAACGATAACTGCGAATGCGATTATCAAAGAAATTGGTCAACACATTCAAGGTGGTGGGGGCGGACAACCGTTTTTTGCTACCGCTGGAGGAAAAAACCCCGATGGCATTTCCAAAGCTTTGGAAGCAGCAAAAGAATTTATTTCAACGAAATGATTTAATTAAGCCTAACTATTCACCTGCATTTGGTGGATAGGCAGCCAAAATTTCAGTTACAAAACCAAGAATTCGCTCTTCACGT
The DNA here is from genome assembly GCA_949528465.1 of Bacteroidota bacterium. Taxonomy (GTDB): domain Bacteria; phylum Bacteroidota; class Bacteroidia; order Flavobacteriales; family Flavobacteriaceae; genus UBA7446. Next base: position 6,708 of record CATIMP010000090.1, read on the forward strand.
TCTTGTGGAGAACCTTTGCTTAAATTGCCTGTACCTTTGCCTTGCCATAGTAGTTTTTTGCTGCCTGCGTCAATTATGTCAATGTAGAGTATTCCTGTTGTAGTAGTGTTTACGTTATAAGGTCTGTTGAAACCCCAGCCCCAGCCCCAACCGCCGTAAGGACCGTAAAACGGGCCACCCCAACCCAAATAACTTTCGCTAACACGTACATTTTTTTCAGCTTTCGTATGAAAACTGATAAGGATATCCGGCGTTTCCGAGGCGTTAAATCCTTTAGCAGCAAGCGTGCTTTCGAGTGCATTAAGCACACGGCGCTTATCTAAATCAGAGATTTCAGCTTTGTCTATTCCAGGCTTAAAAAACGCATAGGTGGAGTAGGCGTTAAAGTTCACATTGGTGTCATAGTCAGAGCTGACACGGATTGTTGCGCAAGAGCTAATTAATAAAGCAGTAGTAAAGAGAAGTACCCGTTTCATGATTAATTTTTTCTAAAATTAATCAAAAAACATGCCGAATATCAGATTATAGGTTAAAAGAAATCAATTGAAAAATCAATGTGCTATTTTTGAAAATGGAATTTCCCATTGCGACAAATCAAATAATGGCGTTACCCGAATTTGCAGCAGCAGATATTTCCGTCTACCTAAAGCGCGAGGACTTGGTTTTTCCGCTTGCATCGGGGAATAAATGGCGCAAACTTAAATACAATCTTAAAGCTTTTCAGGAATCAAATGCCAACGCATTGCTCACTTTTGGAGGCGCATTTTCCAACCATCTTGCTGCTGTGGCAGCTATGGGTGCACGCTACGGCATTGCCACTATTGGTATTGTTCGCGGGGCAGAGTTGGCACATAAACCACTTAATCCAACCCTTGCAACATGCCAACAAAACGGTATGCAGCTCAGTTTTGTTTCTAGAGAAGAATACCACCAAAAAGAACTAGGAGATACCGTTTTAGCACTTCAAAAAACACATGGTACATTGTATATTCTTCCCGAAGGCGGCACGAATGCATTAGCAGTAAAAGGCTGTTCAGAAATTTTAACTTCAGAAGATGCTGCTTTTGACACGATTGGCTGTGCAGTAGGTACGGGCGGTACGCTGGCGGGTTTGGCAAATTCTTGTAAAACACATCAACATGTTGTGGGGTTTCAAGTGGTAAAAGATGTGTCAATCACAGCGCGTATTCGTACATTTGCTCCTAGTAATAATTGGACGCTTGTACAACATCTCCTACATCGTGGATATGCGCAGGTAAGCAAGCCGTTGGCTTCATTTGCAGAAATTGTGCTGCAGCAAACAGGAGTGTTGTTAGATCCAATTTATACCGCACCTATGCTGTTTCAGTTGGTGCAGATGATAAAAGATGATACATGGACATTTGGAAAAAAAATACTTTTAATTCATACCGGCGGAACGCAAGGAATAATAGGATTCAATTCGCGTTCAACGCTCCAGTGGCCCGTGGGTTAAGTCTGATTTTAGTTGCCCTTTTTCTTGTTTCTTGTGGTTCTAAGAAAGTAGTGTATTCCAGTGCGGATAAACGAACAGCGAAGAAAATTGAGCAAAAATCTCCAAAGAAATCGGTTAAAAAATTAGCAGAACTCGATGCACGCACACGCATGAAAGTATATGTGCTGCAATATGCTGAAATGGCACAAAAAGAAATGAAAAAATTTGGCATTCCGGCGAGTATCACTTTGGCGCAAGGGTTGTTAGAGTCGCAAGCAGGTATGGGTGAATTAGCTGCAAAATCCAATAATCATTTTGGAATAAAATGCCACAAGGGGTGGCGCGGCCCCAGTGTCTCTCACGACGATGATGCAAAAGGAGAGTGTTTTCGTAAGTACAAAAAAGTAGAACAATCGTACCGGGATCACTCCGAGTTTTTGCGTTATCGTGATCGTTACAGTAAGTTGTTTAAAATGAAAAAAACAGATTACGTTAGCTGGGCACATGGATTAAAGAAAGCAGGATATGCTACCGATCCTAAATACGCTTATAAACTTATTTCGCTTATTGAGCGCTACGAATTATGGCAGTTCGATGGGAGTAAAGCTCCTCAGAAAACATCAAAACGGTCAAAGGAAAAAAAACACACCTACATAGTGCAGCAAGGCGATACGCTTTACTCCATTGCCAAAAAATTTGAACTCACCGTAGAAAATCTTGTAAACATGAATTCGCTAAATTCAACAGATTTGGCAATCGGACAACAGCTTAAACTAAAATGATGCAGTATCAACGCAGTAGCACCCTATTTACCGAGGCAAAACAAGTTATTCCTGGAGGTGTGAATTCGCCTGTTCGAGCGTTTAACGCAGTCGGAGGAACACCAATTTTCTTGACCCACGCCAAAGGCGCGTATTTATTTGATGAAGACGGAAATAGATACATTGATTTCATCGCATCTTGGGGGCCTATGATTTTAGGTCATGCACATCCAAAAGTGGTGGAAGCCATTCAAAAGCGTGCAGAAAAAGGGACTTCCTATGGTATTCCAACTGCGTTAGAAACACAAATTGCCAAACAAGCCTTAGCAATGGTGCCTCACATGGATCAAATTCGGTTTGTGAATTCGGGAACAGAAGCGTGTATGAGTGCGGTTCGTTTGGCTCGTGGCTTTACGGGTCGTGATAAAATCATAAAGTTTGCAGGATGTTATCACGGACACGCCGACGCTTTTTTAATCCAAGCTGGGAGTGGTGCTGTTACTTTTGGCAGTCCAAACAGTCCGGGGGTTACTGCAGGAACAGCGCAAGACACCATTTTGGCCACCTACAACAACCTGGAACAAGTTGCCGAAATATTTGCAGCAAACCCCGAAGAGATTGCAGCTATTATTGTAGAGCCCGTAGCAGGAAATATGGGTTGTGTTTTACCCAAGGAAGGATTTTTAGAAGGACTTAGAAGTTTGTGCGACGCATACGGCAGCGTACTTATTTTTGATGAGGTGATGACCGGTTTCCGATTGGCACCTGGCGGTGCACAAGAACGTTTAGGTGTGCGTGCCGATATGGTTACCTACGGAAAAGTTATTGGAGGCGGATTACCTGTCGGTGCATTTGCGGCACGAAAAGAAATTATGTCATTTTTAGCGCCTGTTGGACCTGTGTATCAAGCGGGAACCTTGAGTGGAAATCCTTTGGCGATGACCGCAGGACTAACTATGTTGCAGTTGTTGCAAGAGCACCCAGAAACCTACACCAGTTTAGACACCAAAACCGCGTATTTACACAATGAAATGATACCACTTCTCGAGCAAAAGGGAATTCCATATCAGATAAATCGCTTGGGATCTATGTTATCGCTTCATTTTACTGACACGCCAGTAGTGGACTTTGACTCAGCGGCAAAAGGCAACAACGACTCCTTTAAAACGTATTTCCATGGCATGCTCAAGCGCGGTGTATATTTACCCCCCAGTGCTTTTGAAAGTTATTTTTTAAACGATGCCATTAGCCAAAAAGACCTTGACAAAACACTCGAGGCGTTTTCCGAAACCTTACAGGAGATCTAACTAACACGGGCTTAAAGCAGCATCAATCCGCACTAAAGATTCTTGTAAACGATAGCGTGTGTTTTGATCTTTTACACTACAAAGCTTTTTTCAATCGTAGTCTTTTATTTAAAAAAATATTTGTTATGGATTTGTTATTGCATATGATGATTAAATAAAATTTGGATTTATAAATATAAAGTGTTTTATTAGCGTTCAACAAATCTTTAATAATATGAAACCTATTTATACATTCATTGCGCTTTGTTGCGCATTTACTTTCCAAGCCCAAGAAAAATACCTTGATAAATTACCTGATAATCCCGAGCCGGGGAAATGTTATGCAAAATGTATCGTGCCTGATGTGTTTGATATTGAAACCATACAAATCCTTGAAGTTCCTGCACATACAGCCTTAAAAGTCGTTCCTGCAGAATATAAAGTTGTGAGAGATGAAGTGGTTGTTAAACCCGCTTCAAAAAAGTACACATTTATTCCTCCCACTTTTGCTACAGTTGTAGATACATTTTGGGTTGAAGAACCATATAACAAGCAGTATCCTACCGAAGCTGTATTTGAAGAGGTTTTCGAAGAAGTTGAAGTAAAGTCGAAATCTGGGAAATGGGTAGCTGGTGAAAACCCAGATTGTCCATCTATTGACCCGAACGATTGCCGTATTTTTCACTTCCGCGAAGATCCTGCCGTATTACGTTCCATTCCTGTCAAGAAATTAGTCACGCCTGCGAGGAGTACTTCTAAGCAAGTTGGTGGGAAATACAAGTTAGTAAAACGCGAAGTATTAGCTACTCCTGCAAGGACTGAAGAAGTTATAATTCCTGAAGTAAGAGATGTAGTTGAGCGCCGAGTGCTGGTACGCGACGAAACTACTAGAACAGTCAATGTACCTGCAACATATACTACTGTTGAAAAGCGTGTAATTACCAAAAAAGGTGGTATGACGGCTTGGAGAGAAGTACCTTGTACGCTTCCAGAGCAAGCCATTATTTTACCAATTAATTACGAATTGGGTAGTGCACGTCTAACGGCGAAGTCGAAATCAATTATTGATAAGCATATTTTATCTAAACTAAAAGTGGATAAAAGTGCTGTTGTTGAAGTAGGTTCACATACAGATTCAAGAGGAAGCTCCATGTCAAATCAAAGCTTATCAGAACGTCGGTCAAAATCTGTGGTCGAATACTTAAATCAAAAAGGAATAAAAACCTCTCGATTGATTGCGGTTGGTTACGGCGAATCTCGATTGCTAAACAACTGTAAGGATGGTGTAAACTGCTCTGAAAGTAAGCACGCTAAAAACCGTAGAACTGAATTTAAGTTCTTTTAATTAGCGTAAAGCAATAGTTAAAGCCTCATCGGTCTTTGTTACTTCTACTATAGATTTAGTCGTAAGACCTTTGACCGCTTTATCCCATTTTTTATTACTAAGTCCAGCTTGTTCTTTCACTGTTGTAAGAACGGCGGGACTTTCCTTTTTAAGTATGTACATAATAGCTTGTTCTTCTTCAGTAAGTACAGGACCTTTCTTTTCAGGTCGCATTTGCGGGAAAAACAGCACCTCTTGAATAGAGCTGTTGTTGGTTAGAAGCATCGTTAGGCGGTCAATACCAATCCCAATTCCCGATGTGGGTGGCATCCCGTATTCTAATGCACGCAAGAAATCTTGGTCAATAAACATGGCCTCGTCATCGCCTTTTTCTGATAGCGACATTTGATCCTCAAAACGCTCGCGTTGATCTATTGGGTCGTTAAGCTCCGAGTAGGCATTTGCCAACTCTTTTCCATTGACCATAAGTTCAAAACGTTCGGTAAGCCCCGGCTTGCTGCGGTGGGCTTTGGTCAGTGGACTCATTTCTTTTGGGTAATCTGTGATAAATGTCGGCTGGATGTAGTGGTGCTCGCACAGCTCGCCAAACAATTCATCAATAAGTTTTCCTTTACCCATCGTTTCATCAACCTCAAGGCCAAGTTTTTTAGCCGTTTCACGTAATGCGGTTTCGTCCATTTCGGATACATCAATTCCAGTATGTTCTTTAATTGCCTCTAAAATGGGTACGCGTGGATACGGCGCTTTAAAATCAATGGAATTTTCACCCACTTGCACTGCAGAACTGCCGTTGGCGGCTACCGCTACTTCTTCAAGAAGTGCTTCCGTGGTGTTCATCATCCAATGGTAATCCTTGTATGCAACATAAAGCTCCATGACCGTAAACTCAGGATTATGGGTTTTGTCCATGCCCTCGTTTCTAAAGTCTTTGGCAAACTCATACACGCCATCAAACCCACCAACAATAAGGCGTTTGAGGTATAATTCGTTAGCAATACGCAAATAGAGCGGAATATTCAACGCATTGTGATGCGTAACAAAAGGCCTTGCGGCTGCGCCACCCGGGATGGGTTGTAAAATGGGTGTTTCTACTTCCAAATAGCCACGATCGTTAAAAAACGATCGCATTGTATTTGTAATCTTCGTACGCTTTACAAAGGCATCTTTTACACTCGGGTTTACAATCAGATCTACATAGCGCTGACGGTAGCGTTGTTCCGGATCCGTAAAGGCATCGTACGTATTGCCATCGGCGTCTACTTTTGGAAGCGGCAACGGACGCAACGATTTACTCAGCACAAAAAGGTTGTGCACTTCAACGGTTTTTTCGCCTACTTGGGTGGTGAATAATTTCCCTTCAACACCAATAATATCTCCGATATCCAACAACTTTTTATAGACATCGTTATACAAGGTTTTATCTTCGTCTGGACACAGAATATCTCTGTTGAAATACAACTGTACTCTGCCAGTAGCATCTTGCAATTCAGCAAAACTTGCCTTTCCTTGCACCCTTCTCGACATTAACCGGCCAGCCAAACAAACGGCACCGCCTTCTGTGTATTTTTCAGCAATTTCAGTGGCGTAATGAGTGGTGTCAAACGCTTCGGCAGGGTAGGGGTCTATGCCCAGCTCACGGAGTTTAGTGAGTTTTTCTCTACGTACAAGTTCTTGTTCTGATAATTCGTGCATCCCAAATTTTTCTGGCGCAAAGATAACCAATGCGCATGAGTTCTCAAGAACGTTCGAATTTGTATCTTTGAATGACACATGAGTTTATTACGCGTACTTTTGGCTATCATCTTTCCGCCTTTGGCAGTTATTGACAGGGGTTGCGGTTCTGTGATTATTGTTTTTTTACTCACGCTATGTGCATGGGTGCCAGGTGTAATCGGGGCGCTTATTATTTTGAATAGACCTTTTTATTATGAACCTTAGACCTGTTGTTCAGGTGCGTAAATTGGGCTTGGCGGCATACGATGCCGTTACCGATTTGCAACAACAATTGTTTCAGCGCACCATAGACCAAAAAATTCACAACCGTAGAAATCCAGATACGCAAATGACCACCGAAAATCATTTGCTTTTTGTGGAACATCCGCATGTATATACCCTCGGAAAAAGTGGCGATGAAAATAATTTACTCATAAACGCAGAAACCCTTGCTGAAAAAGGCGTTTCGTTTTATCCGACGAACAGAGGAGGGGATATTACCTATCACGGTCCCGGGCAATTGGTTGGCTATCCCATTTTGGATTTGGATTGTTTTTTTACTGATATCCATAAATACTTGCGTTTGTTAGAGGAATGTATCATTGCTACACTTACTGATTTTGGTATTTCTGCCTCGCGTAGCAAAGGAGAAACAGGCGTTTGGATTGATGTAGATGGCGATAATCCCCGTAAAATTTGTGCTATGGGAATTCGTACCAGTCGCTGGGTTACCATGCATGGATTTGCTTTAAATGTAAATACCGACTTGTCTTTTTTTGATTATATCATTCCCTGCGGAATTCGCAATAAAGGGGTTACTTCTATGCAAAAAGAGTTGGGCAAAACCATCGA
>CATIMP010000091.1 GCA_949528465.1 Bacteroidota bacterium
AACTTATGCACCAACTCTTCGTAGTAGCGACTTGGGTCTTCAGGTAATACTTCTACATATTTATAATTCATTTCTGGAACCCAAAAATCGTAAAAGTGTAAAGCCAAAAACGCTAATACCGTAGCGCCAGAAATAATCATATTTCGAGAAACCCAACTTGCGTTTGCGCTTCCTTTATACACGGCATAGCGCGTACCGCGAGCACGTTTATTTTTAATGTCAAGGACAAATCCCATCACAAAATGAAACACTACACCAAAAATAAGGACCGGTTGCAGTAAAAACTGCACTACAGGGTTAGTACCCATAAAGTGCGAAAATTGATTAAAAATAGTTGCACTAAAAACCGAAGTAATATTAATGACAAAGTGCTGTAGCAAAAAGACCATCAAGAAAATACCCGACAGCGCCATGGCTACTTTTCTAAGAATGGTTGAAGATAAGGTCACGCCCATAGTTTTAATATTTGTTCGATACAAAATTAGGTGCTGAACGCCTGAACGCCAAAGGTTTTGGGTTATTTAGTGCAATTCTAACAAGCTTAGTGTTTAATGTTGAAAATTACAACAGATTGTAGGGCAATGGTTAAACAAAACAAGGGGGAATTGTGTTGTATATTTATTTAATTTACAGCATGAAATATACACCACTCCCCGCATCTGTTTTTAACAAACACCGCCAACGCTTTATGGCGCAATTAAAGCCAAATAGCATTGCCGTTTTCAATTCCAATGATATTTATCCCATCAGTGCCGATAGCACCTTGCCTTTTGCGCAACACCGCGATTTGTTTTACCTCAGCGGCATCGATCAAGAAGAAACCATCCTTGTGCTGTATCCCGATGCAGAAAATCCTGACCACCGTGAACTGGTTTTTGTTCGTGAAACGAATAAGCATATTGCTGTTTGGGAAGGGCACAAGCTTACCCAAAAAGAAACGACAGAAGTATCAGGGGTTGAAACCGTTTTGTGGACAAATGCCTTTGAAAAAACATTTTTGGAATTAGCAAAAAATGCCAAGAACATATACATCAACACCAACGAACACTATCGAGCAAAGGTAGAAACTCAAACCCGAGAAGATCGTTTTATTACTTGGTGCAAAGAACTGTTTCCAAAGAAGATTTACGAAAAAAGCAATTGTATTTTACAAGAATTACGAGGCGTAAAAGACCTTGAAGAAATTACACACATCCAACACGCCTGTAACATTACTGAAAAAGGGTTTAGGCGTATTTTAGGTTTTGTAAAACCCGGTGTTTGGGAGTATGAAATTGAGGCCGAATTTGCACATGAATTTTTCCGCAATCGCTCCAAAGGATTTGCTTATGCGCCTATCATTGCCTCTGGTACTAATAGTAATGTGTTACATTATATTGAAAATTGCCGAGAGTGCAAAGAAGGCGATATGTTGCTTTTAGATGTGGGAGCTGAATACGGCAATTATTCATCCGATATGACCCGAACCATTCCTGTTTCTGGACGATTCACTCCACGCCAACGTGCCGTGTATGATGCCGTACTCAACGTCAAAAACGAAGCCACAAAATTGTTGGTGCCCGGAACACTTTGGAACGCATACCACAAAGAAGTGGGAAAACTGATGAGCAGCGCACTTATTGACTTAAAACTGCTTACCAAAAACGAAGTTTCCGAAAACGCTGAGGCGTATAAAAAGTATTTTATGCACGGTACTTCACACCACTTGGGCTTAGACACCCACGACTACGGACTTCTTGACAAACCCATGCAAGCC
>CATIMP010000092.1 GCA_949528465.1 Bacteroidota bacterium
GTGGTACAAGACCGTTCTATTTATGAAGATGCACATATTTTTGCACCCAATTTACATGCTATGGGGCTTATGACGCATCGAGATTTTAGCAATTATACTGCTGTTTTTGATTTGATGGAATCGTTAGTAAAAGGTCCCGACTTAATGATTTACCTGCGTAGCTCTATCTCTAACTTAGTATCGCAAATTCACAATCGCGGCCGTGAGTATGAAAACTCCATAAGCATTGAATATTTAAGTAGACTTAATGAACGCTACGAAGCTTGGGTGCACAATTACGACAAAGGAAAACTGCTTATAATTGACGTTGACGAACTAAACTTTGTAGACAACAAAGAAGATTTGGGTACCGTTATCGAAAAAATAGACGCGGAACTCAGCGGGCTATTTACCGCTAAAGCTTAAGGCTTTTTTCAGCAGTTTGAATGGCAGATTTTACTTCTTCTTCTGTCCCTTCAAAAACTTTTACCTTTTCTACTTCCTGACCATTTTCAGATGTTACTACAGTAAACGTTCCTTTCGCAACACCTTCATCAGTGCGCTCCATTTGAACATCAACATGCAATACGTCAGCGCTATGAGCATCACCTAAAAGCGGCGCCAACACAAGACCAATCAAACACGTAAGTTTAATGAGAATATTCATAGAAGGCCCTGAGGTATCTTTAAACGGATCACCAACTGTATCGCCTGTTACCGCTGCTTTATGCGCTTCGCTCCCTTTGTACACCATTTCACCTTCAATTTCAACACCTGCTTCAAAAGATTTTTTAGCATTGTCCCATGCACCACCGGCGTTGTTTTGGAAAATAGCCCACATAACCCCAGAAACACAACCACCCGCCATATAACCACCAAGGGGCTCAGCCCCGAACAACAATCCAATAAAGATAGGTGTAATAATCGTGATTAGTCCTGGGATTAGCATTTCTTTAAGTGCTGCTTTGGTAGAAATATCAACACATTTTGCATACTCTGGTTTTCCTTTACCTTCTAAAATTCCTGGAATTTCTTTAAACTGACGGCGTACCTCATACACCATTTCCATGGCTGCCTTTCCAACCGATTGCATCGCAAGCGCAGAAAAAACTACGGGGATCATACCGCCAACAAACAACATAGCAAGTACATCTGCTTTAAAAATATTAATTCCGTCAATTCCCGTAAACGTAACATACGCCGCAAACAGCGCAAGAGCCGTAAGTGCAGCAGAAGCAATGGCAAATCCTTTTCCAACGGCTGCCGTTGTGTTTCCAACAGAATCTAAAATGTCTGTACGTTCACGTACTTCAGGGTCAAGCTCGCTCATTTCGGCAACACCACCAGCGTTGTCGGCAATGGGTCCAAAAGCATCAATAGCAAGTTGCATGGCAGTGGTAGCCATCATCGCAGACGCAGCCAAGGCTACTCCGTAAAATCCAGCAAAGGAATAAGATAAGTAAATAGCCGCTGCAAAAAGAATTACAGATAAAAACGTAGATTTCATCCCTACTGCAAGTCCAGCAATAATATTTGTTGCTGCACCCGTTGAACTATTTTTCACAATGTCTAAAACAGGTTTTTTACCAAGTGAGGTATAATATGCCGTAACTATTGAAATAAGTGCTCCCACAGCAAGCCCAATACAAGCCGCCCAAAATACGTTTATTGAAGGAATAGCAATAATTCCTTCACCAAAGAAGTTCATGTTTAATGTTTCTGGAAGCATCCAATCAATAAAGTACCAACTTGCGGCAAGGGTTATTAAAATAGCAACCCAGTTTCCAGTATCAAGTGCTTTTTGTACTTGTGATTCTTTCGCATCGTTACTTTTAATACGAACAAAAAATGTACCTATAATTGATGCAACAACCCCGACACCTGCAATCACTAATGGCAGTAAAATTGGTCCCATGCCGTCAAAGCTTGTTAATTCAGTCCCCGCATCGAGCATGTCTTTAATAAGATAGTTTCCAAGAACCATAGCTGCCAAAACAGTTGCTACATACGATCCAAATAAATCGGCGCCCATTCCGGCTACATCACCCACGTTATCGCCAACATTATCGGCAATTGTAGCAGGGTTTCTAGGATCATCTTCTGGAATTCCAGCTTCTACTTTACCCACTAAGTCGGCACCTACGTCTGCGGCTTTGGTGTAAATACCTCCACCCACACGCGCAAATAATGCAATCGATTCTGCTCCCAATGAAAAACCTGCAAGTGTTTCTAAAACAAGTGTCATTTGGGTGTAGAAGTCGCCATCAGTACCCATAAATTTTCCAATAAAAAACAAAAACAATAAGCTTAGACCTAATACGGCAAGACCCGCAACACCAAGACCCATTACGGTACCACCGCCAAAAGAAACTCTTAGAGCATTCGGCAAACTTGTTTTCGCTGCCTCGGCAGTTCTAGCGTTAGCGTCTGTGGCAATACGCATTCCAATATTTCCTGCAAACCCGCTAAAAATAGCACCCAACACAAACGCTGGAACTATCATCCAGTGGGTAGAGGCCACTAAAGTGGAAATAAAATATAACGCAACCGATGCGCCTACAACAAAGAACAAAAGCAAACGGTATTCTGCATTCAAAAAGGCTAATGCACCTTCTTTAATGGCACTTGAAATTTCACGCATCTTTGCGTCACCAGAAGGCTGCTTACGCACCCATTGTGCTTTGACAAGCATTACAATTAAACCAACAACAGCTAATACTACGGGTAAATAAAAGAGGAATGAACTCATAAGAAGGAAAGGAAATTATATTAAAACTTTTTTTACTGCACGAATAACATCTTCGTGATTTGGCAGCCACTCCTGTAACAGTACAGGAGAATATGGTGCTGGTGTATCCGCCGTATTAATTTTTTGAATTGGAGCGTCTAAATAATCAAAAATTTGATTTTGAATTTGATACGTAATTTCCGTAGAAATATTACCAAAAGGCCAGGACTCTTCTAAAATCACTAATCGGTTGGTTTTTTTAACAGACGCAATGATGGTGTCCATATCTAACGGACGAATAGTACGCAAGTCAATAAGCTCACATGAAATATTTTCTTTGGCCAATGCGTCCGCGGCTTTCTGTGCTTCCTTAAAAATCTTACCAAAAGACACCACAGTCACATCTGTACCTTGTTTTTTTACTTCAGCTACGCCAATTGGAAGAACGTATTCACCATCAGGCACTTCACCTTTATCGCCATACATTTGTTCAGATTCCATAAAAATGACAGGATCGTCATCGCGAATAGCGGCTTTAAGTAGTCCTTTTGCGTCGTATGGATTGGAAGGTACGATTACTTTTAAACCAGGACAATTGGCATACCAACTTTCAAAGGCTTGAGAGTGTGTAGCGGCTAACTGACCCGCAGAGCCTGTTGGGCCACGAAATACAATTGGGCATGGAAACTGACCCGCAGACATTTGACGGATTTTCGCAGCATTGTTGATGATTTGATCAATCCCCACCAATGCAAAGTTGAATGTCATAAATTCAATTATGGGACGATTTCCAGTCATTGTTGAACCAACACCAATTCCTGCAAAACCCAATTCCGATATTGGTGTGTCTATCACACGCTTATCGCTAAATTCGTCTAACATTCCTTTTGAAGCTTTGTAAGCACCGTTATATTCGGCAACCTCCTCGCCCATTAAATAAATGCTTTCATCGCGGCGCATTTCTTCCGACATTGCCTCGCAAATTGCTTCTCTAAATTGTATGGTTCTCATAGCTGTTTTAAGTGCCGCAAAAGTAGCAATAAAATGACCAATCACAAAAGACTTTTGTTTACTATGCGTGCATAATAAATTTAATCTTTTTTGTACCTTTGTTAAAAATTAATCGATATGAATATTTTAGTGTGCATAAGTCGTGTCCCAGACACCACATCAAAGATAGATTTTATTGAAGATGATACCGAGTTTAGCATTCGTGATGTACAATTTGTTATTAACCCAAATGATGAATTTGGACTTACCCGCGCTATATGGTTTAAAGAAAAACAAGGGGCTCAGGTGCATGTCGTTCATGTGGGTACAACAAAATCTGATGCAACCTTACGAAAGTGTTTGGCTATTGGCGCAGACAAAGCCTTCAGAATTGACGCCCCTGCGTTAGATGGGCTTGCTGTAGCGAAAGAGCTTGCGGCATTTGTCAAAAACAATTCTTATGATTTGATCATTGCAGGCAGAGAATCTATTGATTACAATGGTGCCATGGTTCCTGGAATGATGGCAGCGTTGTTAGACATTCCTTTTGTAACCAATTGTGTTGGATTAGAAATTGATGGAACAACTGCCATCGCGGAACGCGAAATTGACGGAGGTCGAGAAAAACTTAAAGGCACACTGCCCATTATCATTGGCAGTCAAAAAGGATTGGTAGAAGAGTCTGATCTTCGCATTCCTAACATGCGGGGTATTATGCAAGCAAGACAAAAACCTTTTGAAGTTGTTCCTGCTCAAGAAGCACCAGCCTCCACAAAAGATATAAAATTTGAGCGACCAGCTCCAAAAGCTGAAGTCAAACTAGTACCTGCTGATGATTTAGATCAACTCATTGATTTGTTACACAAAGAAGCTAACGTTTTATAAAAAAATTATGTCTGTACTTATAATTGTAGAATCGGAAAATAATGCACTTAAACGGAACGCTGCTGAAGTAGCTTCTTATGGTGTTGCGCTTGCAGCAAAATTAGAAACTTCCTGTACTGCCATTGCATTTCATGCCGCAAACGCAACTGAATTGGGACACTATGGTGTCACTAAAGTAGCCCATGTTTCAAATGGACCAACACATTTTGATGCACATGCATATGCGTCTGCAATTGCTGCTTTTGCTGCTGCGAATAATGTTTCACATCTCGTTGTTAGTAGTAGCGCAGATGCTAGATTTTTAGCTCCATTGCTTGCCGCCAAACTCAATGCAGGATATGTGCCAAACGTAGTTGAACTTCCTGAAGAAATGAGTCCGCTTACCGTTAAGCGAACCGCATTTACAAACAAGGCCTTTGTTTACACTCAGCTACTTACAGCTTGTAATATTATAGGCGTTGGAAACAATGCCTTTGGTGTTATTGACAATACTGTAGATTGTGTTGTTGACGAAATAACTGCTGAAAATGCTATTTCAAATTTAGAGCAAGTTTCAATTGAAAAGGTAACAGGTAAAGCCACTATTGCTGATGCAGATGTAGTTGTTTCGGGTGGAAGAGGATTAAAGGGGCCCGAAAACTGGCACTTAATTGAAGATCTTGCTGAAGTCCTCGATGCGGCTACGGCTTGTTCGAAACCCGTTTCTGATATGGGTTGGCGCTCACACGACGAACACGTTGGGCAAACAGGAAAACCTGTTTCAACTAACCTGTATATTGCCATTGGTATTTCGGGGGCTATTCAACATTTGGCGGGTGTAAATTCTTCAAAAGTTAAAGTCGTTATCAACTCTGACCCAGAAGCGCCATTTTTTAAGGCTGCTGATTACGGAGTCATAGGCGATGCATTTGAAGTTGTGCCGAAACTAACCGAAAAGTTAAAAGCATTTAAGGCGTTAGGGTAACCACTTAATTTTGTACTTTTAGGCTTCACTTGCAAACGCATATAATGAGTCTTGTTAAACTTCGTGTAAATCGCATTTCTTACAGTCAGAATCAGAGTGGCGCATACGCCATGATTTTAGACGAAGTGGATGGAAAACGAAAATTACCCGTTGTTATTGGCGAATTTGAAGCGCAGTCTATTGCAGTTGCATTAGATAAAGACATCAAACCGCATCGTCCTTTTACACACGATTTATTTAAAAATTTCGCCTTTAGATTTGATGTTGCCATTAAACGTGTTATTATCACCAAGCTTGTGGATGGCGTTTTTTATTCTAGTCTTATTTGTGAACGGGATAAAATTGAAGAGATTATCGACTCACGCACTTCCGACGCCATTTCGTTGGCACTACGTTTCAAAGCTCCAATATTTACACACGAAAATGTGCTTGAAAAAGCAGGAGTAATTTTTGATAAAGACGATGTCCCTTCTAAAGGTTCGCTTGTTGATGAACTTTCTGCAGATGAAAACTATACCAACCTTTCTGTGCAAGAATTGGAGCGTGCTATCAAAAAAGCAGTGAAAAAAGAAGACTATGAATTGGCGGCTCGACTTCGAGACGAAATATCCAAACGCGAAAATAACGCAAGCGAATGAGTGTGTTTTTTCGAACTGCACTTGAACCCATTCTTGCGCATCAGGGGGTTACATCATTTGGGGTTTTACAGGGGTTATTAGGCGTTATAAGCTTGCTTTTTTTGGCTTTTATTTTTAGTGCAAATCGCAAGGCAATTCCGTGGAAAACAGTTGGCTTTGGATTGCTTTTACAACTCTTCTTGGCGCTGTGTATTTTAAAAATTGGCTGGGTGCAACGTATTTTTAATGCTATTGGAAAAGTATTCGTTAGCATCTTAGACTTTACAGCCGCAGGGAGTACATTTCTCTTTGGCGATTTAATGAACGCAGAGAGCTACGGGTTCATTTTTGTGTTTCAAATTTTACCCACAATTGTTTTTTTTGCTGCACTAACATCTTTATTGTTTTACTTAGGAATATTGCAGTTTTTTGTAAAAATACTTGCCAAAGGCACCTCAAAAATACTCAATATTTCTGGAGCAGAGAGTCTATCAGTAATTGGGAATATATTCTTAGGTCAAACTGAAGCGCCTTTGCTCATCAAAGCATATTTACCCAAAATGAATCGCTCTGAAATGCTTTTGGTTATGGTTGGCGGTATGGCAACTGTAGCTGGCGGTGTTTTGGCGGCATACATTGGATTTTTAGGGGGCGATGATCCCGAGCTTCGTTTGGCTTTTGCCAAGCATTTGCTTGCAGCTTCAGTTATGGCAGCACCAGGCGCTATCGTAATTTCTAAAATTCTTTTTCCGCAAACAGAGGCTATTGACAAAAACACCAAAGTTTCGAAGCAAGATGTTGGGAGTAATCCCTTAGACGCTATTGCAAACGGCACACTTGAAGGCGTGAAATTAGCCGCAAATATTGGAGGAATGTTGCTTGTTTTCGTGGCACTGATTGCAATGGGAAATGGCATTCTTTTTCAGGTCGGCGAGGTTACCAACCTAAATTATTGGATTTCAAATTGGTCGGCATACGATGCTTTGTCCATAGAAGCGATTCTAGGTACACTTTTTGCGCCACTTATGTGGCTAATTGGGGTTCCGTGGAGTGATTTACTACCAATGGGTCAGTTGCTGGGAGTAAAGTTGGCAGTAAGTGAATTTGTGGGGTATATCCAGCTGGCTGAACTCAAAAACAGCACTAATGGCATTCATTTTATGCATCAAAAATCCATCGTTATGGCAACCTATATGCTATGCGGGTTTGCAAATTTCGCATCTATTGGTATTCAAATTGGTGGCATTGGCGGGTTGGCTCCCAATCAACGTAAAGTGCTTTCAAAATTTGGGTTCCGAGCGGTATTGGGTGGTACATTAGCATCGCTGTTATCAGCAACCTTGGTTGGTGCATTGTTGGGGTAATCGTTGAAAACCTTTTGAAAAACTATTTATGATAATGTGTGATTTTTACCACTAGATTTTACCTTTACAAAAATATCTTATGCAACAGTATTTAGATTTGGTTAAGCGCGCGCTACATGAAGGTGCTATTAAAGGTGACAGAACAGGCACCGGGACGCGTAGCGTATTTGGTCACCAGATGCGTTTTGATTTATCAGAAGGATTCCCGCTTGTTACCACCAAAAAAATTCATCTTAAATCGGTGATATATGAGTTGCTATGGTTTATAAAAGGCGATACAAATATTGAATATCTTACCGAAAATGGAGTGCGTATTTGGAATGAGTGGGCAGATGAAAATGGCAATCTTGGACCTGTTTACGGGCATCAGTGGCGCAATTGGAACAGCGAGGGCGTTGACCAGCTTATAAACGTCGTCGAAACCCTAAAAACAAATCCAAACAGTCGCCGTATGTTGGTGTCTGCATGGAATCCCAGTGTGCTACCAGATACCTCAAAATCATTTAGCGAAAACGTTGCCAACGGTAAAGCTGCACTTCCGCCTTGCCATGCGTTTTTTCAATTTTATGTAGCCGACGGAAAACTTTCATGCCAGCTATATCAACGTAGTGCCGACATTTTTCTTGGTGTACCGTTTAATGTCGCCTCTTATGCATTGCTTACCGAAATGATGGCGCAAGTATGTGGCTTTCAAGCAGGTGAATTTATTCATACCTTGGGCGATGCGCATATTTACGCCAATCACATGGAGCAGGTTGAATTACAATTGAGCCGTGAGCCAAAACCCCTGCCTAAGTTAAAACTTAACCCTAATATCACCGATATACTTGACTTTGATTATAAGGATATTGAGATCCTTAATTACGAGCCACATCCTGGCATCAAAGGAACTGTTGCGGTCTAAATTCATTACTTATGTTTCGTAAAAAAAAACCTGATAATACCATTAATCCTCAGCAAGTAGCACTTGTAGAACACGCGCAACATCGCATAGCGCAAAAGCGCAGATTTCAAACTCACCTACTCGCTACTTTGTTTTTAGTATTCTTTGCCTTTGTGCTTGATTTTGCATTTGAATACAAAGCCGATTTTATGCCTTTTAACACCCGTTGGTCGTTTGCAATAACGTCTCTTTTGGGTATCCTATTAGTGATTCATTTTCTTAAAGTTTATGTGTTTTATTCGTTTATGGGAAAAGCATGGGAGGCCGAGCAAATGGAGTTTTTACTTGAAAAACAAGCCATTAAGGTGGAAAAACTAAAACGTACTATGGACAAAGAAGCTGCACTTAAAGCAAGCGCCGAATGGGAGCGCGAAAAGCAACACAAAAATATTACTATGATTGCGGCTGTCGCCGAAAACAATGCGCTTGGTAAAGACAATAATCTCATTTGGCATCTTTCTGATGACTTAAAGCGGTTTAAAAACTTGACCAAAGGACACCATGTGATAATGGGAAGAAAAACATTTGAGTCCATGCCAAAAGCATTGCCTAATCGTACCAACGTAGTTATTTCAAGACAAAAAGAATACACCGCAGAAAATGCGCATGTGGTACATTCGCTTGAAGCAGCGTTGGCACTTGCACAAGAAGATGATCAACCATTTATTATTGGCGGCGGCGAAATTTACCGTCAAGGGTTGGCTTTTGCCAACTGTATTGAACTCACACGTGTTCATGATGATTTTGAAGCAGATACGTTTTTTCCGGAAATAGATACTGCTGTTTGGCGTGAGGTTTGGCGCGAGAACCACGACAAAGACGAAAAACACGCGCACGCATTTTCATTTATTAGATACGAAAAAATAGACGCATGAATGTAGCTATGTTTCCTGGGCAAGGCGCCCAATTTGTGGGTATGGGCAAAGACTTATATGAACAAAGCGCGGTAGCGAAAGAACGCTTTATTGCCGCCAATGACATTTTAGGATTTTCCATTACCGATATTATGTTTGATGGCGATGCTGATGCATTAAAAGAAACCAGCGTAACACAACCCGCCATTTTTCTACATTCGTTTATTACCTATGAATTGGCGCAAAAATCTTCTCCCGATATGGCGGCTGGTCATTCGTTAGGTGAATTTTCTGCACTAACAGCAATGGGTGCTTTATCGTTTGAGGACGGTTTGCGTTTGGTTTCAAAGCGTGCGCAAGCCATGCAAGCGGCGTGTAACGTAGCCAAAGGAACTATGGCTGCGGTACTTGGGCTGGCAGACGATGTAGTGGAAAAAGCCTGTGAAAATATTAGTGGAATTGTGGTGGCAGCAAATTACAATTGCCCAGGGCAATTGGTGATTTCAGGAGCCTTTTCTGCTGTTGAGACAGCATGTGAAACGCTCAAAGAAGCAGGCGCAAGACGTGCATTACTCCTTCCTGTTGGCGGTGCATTTCATTCGCCTCTTATGGAGCCTGCCAGAGAAGAATTGGCTAAGGCAATATTGGATACTACAATTCACAGACCAAGTTGTCCAATTTATCAAAATGTGACCGCTGCAGCGACTCAAGATACTGCAAGTATTAAAGAAAATTTGATTGCACAACTTACCGGTCCTGTAAAATGGACACAAACCATTCAACAGATGCGTATTGACGGTGCGACTTTATTCACAGAATACGGCCCTGGAAAAGTATTACAAGGTTTGGTTAAAAAAATAGATCGCGAAGCCGAAGTGCAATCGGCGCAAATGGATTAATCAAAAAATGCCAAAAGCGTTTTACAGATAAACAGTACTTGCGCTTCGTCAAGTTCGCTATGCATTGGCAACGAAATTACCTCGTTTATCAATTGATTCGTAACACAAAAATCCGCTTCATTATAGCGACTATCAACATATGCTTTTTGTCGGTGTAATGGAATCGGATAATACACCCCACATGGAATTTGATTCGCTTGAAGATACGCTACTAAGGCATCGCGGTCTGCATCCAAAATACGTAAGGTATATTGGTGGAATACATGCGAGCTGCAATCTCCAGAAGTAACAGGCGTTTGAATTTTTGGATGGTGTTCCAAAAGCTGCGTATAGCGAATAGCCGCCCACTTACGTCGTTCGTTGTAGAAGTCGAGAAGTCTTAATTTTTCGTTTAGTACTACAGCTTGCAAGCTGTCTAATCTTGAATTTACCCCTACAACATCGTGATGATATCGCTTGTACATACCATGATTTACGATGCCACGCAGTGTATGTGCCAAATCATCATCATTTGTGAAAATAGCACCACCGTCTCCGTAGCAACCCAAATTTTTTGATGGGAAAAAAGAGGTTGACGCTACATGTCCAATTCCACCTGTTTTGGTATGTGTGCCGTTTTTACTTGTAAAGGTTGCCCCTATCCCTTGTGCATTGTCTTCAATAACAAAAAGATTGTGCTTTTCGGCAATTTCCATGATTTCATCCATAGCTGCCGCCTGACCAAATAAATGCACAGGCACAATGGCTTTGGTTTTGGGTGTTATGGCTTTTTCAATAGCAGCAGGGTCAATGTTAAAGGTATCGGGGAGTACGTCTACCATAACGGGGGTAAGCCCCAAAAGGGCAATTACCTCCACGGTAGCTGCAAATGTAAAATCGGCAGTAATGACCTCATCGCCGGGTGTAAGCCCCAATCCCATCATGGAGATTTGAAGCGCATCTGTGCCGTTGGCACACGGGATGACGTGTTTTACACCAAGGTATTTTTCAAGATTGGCTTGAAATGTTTTTACGGCAGGGCCGTTAATAAATTGTGCTGAAGACAACACTTCTTGCATGCCGGCATCTACTTGGGGTTTGATGAACTCATACTGGGTCTGCAAATCGACCATTTGGATTTTTCGCATCGCAACTTTTTGGTAGTACAAAGCTACAAAAAACAAATCCCTCTTTACGAAATAAGTATCTTTGAGGCATGCGATTTTTTTACTCATTGGCAATATTAGCTGCCAGGTGTGTGGTACCACTTGTAACGCGAAGTGCAAAAGCCAAGGCCTTTGTGCAAGGCAGGAAA
>CATIMP010000093.1 GCA_949528465.1 Bacteroidota bacterium
AGAAACGGTACAGCTCAAAATGGATCGGCAAGATGCACTCATACGACTCACCAACCGTCAAATTAATCAATTAAATCAAAAAATTACACTAAACCTGCGCAACATAGAACAGCTACGCACCGAATTGACACAACTCAAAAAAGACTATGCCGAAATGGTCGTTGCAGCACGCAAAAATCAATCTACCCAAAACCGATTGATGTTTTTACTTTCATCGGAAAGCTTTTGGCAAGCCTATAAGCGTATGGCGTACATGAAACAGTATGCCGCGTACCGCAAACAACAAGGCGAACAAATTGCCGAAAAAACAAAAACATTACAGCAATATACCAACGATTTGGTAGCGCAACGAAAAAACAAAGAGCGATTAATACGCGAAAATAGAGACGCGCAAAAAGCATTGGATACCGTGCGTGCACGCCAAAATAGTCTTGTGCAACAACTTAAAATGAAAGAAAAAAGCTATGCTGCTCAAATCAAGAAAAAACAAAAACAACAAGAGGCTATTGACAAAGAAATCAATAGGTTGATACGTGAAGCCATTGCTGCCTCAAACAAAAAAGCAGGTACCAAAACCACAAGCTTTGTGCTAACCCCAGAGGCCAAAGCATTAGCCGCAAGTTTTGCTGCCAACAAAGGGCGTTTGCCATGGCCCGTTGAAAAAGGGATTGTTATTCAAAAATTTGGGACGCAACGCCACCCCGTAGTACGCACAACGACCATTAAAAGTAATGGCGTAACGCTTTCGGTTCCAGCAGGAGCCGAAGCACGCAGCGTGTTTGAAGGAAAGGTGCTTAATATTGTACAGTTTAAAGGGAGTAATCCCATTGTGCTTGTACAGCACGGAAATTATATTACAAGCTATAAAAACCTTAGTAAGGTCTACGTTAAAAAAGGCGATAAGCTTAGCGCAAAACAGGTCATTGGACAAATTTTCACTAATAAAGACACCGGCAAAACTGCCTTGCAGTTTAGTTTGTTCCAAAATACCACACCGCAAAACCCTGCACTGTGGCTATACCAGATGAAATAGGCCTTTAATGCTTTATCAACTTGCGCTGTATAGATTCCCCGTTTTGTGTTATTTCAAATAAATAAACTCCCGTGACAAGCCCCGAAACATCTACGCTGTGATTAGTGCGTGTACGCAACACAAGCTGACCCGTTAAAGAGAAGACTGAAACTGTTGTGTCTTCATTTAATCCATCAATAAATAAGGTATTCACAACAGGATTGGGATAGATGTGTAATGCGGAAACTTTTGATGCCAAAATCCTTAGCACCTGATTACCTGTATTTGGAGAGGGCGTTCCCGCTTTAAAACTACCATCTGCTTGGCGTTGCAAAGAATTTGTTGCGCCATTGTCTCCTTCGTCTTCATTAAACTGCGTTGTTTCGCCCAGTCCAGTTAGTAAGGCCGTGTCGTCTGCGTGGTTGTTGTCATAAACAACTGCGTCAACCAAGTTTGTTGTAGTTACAGGCGTATTATCAGGGAAATCAGATTTGTTTGCTTGATACAATGCCACAGCATCTGCGCCATTCTGAATATTTGACGTAGAAGAACTAGAGAAAACTTCCATGACTCCTGTTACACCTGAGTCTCCAATAACAAAGTAGCCGTTGGCGTCGGTGCTATATCCGTCTAAATCATAGGCGGCATAACTTGCATCATCACTTCCATTAAATAAGACCAGCACATATCCGTCAAGACTTGTATTTGGGGTTGTGGAATACAACTCGATAAACTCAGCGTCGTCAGTTCCAGGACTATCGGACTCTATTTCGTTAATAACTAAGGACTGAGCACTCAAAAAACTGATGCCCATCAAAAAAAATGGTATAACTGTAGGTTTCATAAAAAAGATTTGTAAAAACAAATGTATTAAAAATCTTTATTTATGCAAACAATTGTTAGTACTCCTATCGCATCTTGGCAATGTATTTGCCTACCATATCAAATTCAATATTCACCAAATCCCCAACATGTAATTGATGAAAAACGGTGTGCTCGTAGGTATATGGAATAATCGCAACACCAAAAGAATATGCCTCAGAACCAACTACCGTAAGGCTCGTGCCATTTACGCAAATAGACCCTTTCTCAATGGTGATGTTTTTTGAACTTTTACTGTAGTCAAAACGAAATAACCAACTCCCATTTTGGTCTTCAATGTGCGTGCATGTGGCTACTTCATCAACGTGCCCTTGAACCAAATGCCCGTCTAATCTATCCCCCAAACGCATGGCGCGTTCTAAATTAATTTTATCCCCAACATCCCAATTCTGAAGTGCCGTTTTGTCTAAGGTTTCTTGAATGGCGGTAACGGTGTATTGGTAGCCGTCAATGGCAACAACCGTTAGGCAAACGCCATTATGCGCCAAGCTTTGATCAATTTTTAATTCGTTTGTAATTCCACTCGAAAGTGTATAGTGCACATTCCCGCCATCTTTTTCGATGCGTTCGATAGTGCCCATAGTTTCAATTATTCCTGTAAACATAAACGGTGAATCCTGTACCTTTGTGCAGCAAAAATACACAAAATGTCTGCGCTTCCTATTGTTGCCATTTCTGTCGGTGATCCTAACGGGGTTGGTGTTGA
>CATIMP010000094.1 GCA_949528465.1 Bacteroidota bacterium
CACATAACATCCCCTACAAAACAATTAGCAACAGCAATACTAGCTTTTTGAATCCTTTGAAGTTGTTGTTGTTTTCAAAATTGCTTCAAAAATATCAAATAGGAACGTTAGTTCTAAACCTATCTCAAGACGTAAAATCTGGCGGAATAGCTGGAAAGTTAGCAGGCGTTCAGCGCATTATTTATCGTAGAGGTAGCGCTATTCCCGTGAAAAACTCAATCCTAAATCGATTTTTGTACAAAAATATTATTGATGAAATTCTTGTGAATTCAAAAGCTACACTAGAATGCATTTTACAAAATAATACAACATTATTCCCAAAAAACTACATCAAGGTTATTCCAAATGGGATTGACGGACACACCTTTGTTAAAAAGGCTTTTAATCCATATTACAAACGAAAATCATCTGAACTGATTCTAACAAATCTGGGGCGCTTGGAAGAGCAGAAAAATCAGCTTTTCTTAATAGATGTGGCGAATGAACTTCGTGCCAGAGGATTAGATTTTCAAATGATAATTGGTGGAAGTGGTAGGCTTGAAGCACAAATAAAAGCGAAAATAAACTCATTAAAGCTTGAATCTTTTGTTGATTTAGTGGGTTTTGTAGAAAATCCTAAAGATTTATATATGAGCGGTGATATTTTTTTACTGCCATCGCTGTGGGAAGGTTTTGGATATGTGATTGCCGAAGCGGGGTTAAGCCGTAACCCTACAATTGCATTTGATATTAGTTCAAACCCAGAAGTAATTGTAAAAAATAAATCTGGAATTTTAGTTCCAAAAAATGACGTAATCGCATTCTGTGATGCGATTATAGCTTTTGATAAAAATCGAGAACGCATCATTGAAATGGGAGTTTTTGCGCAAAAACATGTCCTGAATTCGTTTGATAAAATAAAACTTCAAAAAAAATTAGCCAGCTATCTTACAGGAAAAAAATCGCCGAAAATATCCGCAATTGTAACAACATTTAATGAGGAGAAAAATATTGAAAACTGCTTAAAATCCATTAATTGGGCAGATGAAATTTTAGTCATTGACTCCTTTAGCACAGACAATACTGTTGCGCTGTGTGAAAAATTTGGTGCAAAGGTTTTACAACGCAAGTACAATTATGCTGCAGACCAAAAGAATTGGGCCATTCCGCAAGCAAAACACCAGTGGATTGTCTTGCTGGACGCAGATGAAATGGTGTCGGAAAATTTAGCTGCTGAGATAAAAAAAGTGTTACATACAAGACCAAAGTATACAGCTTTTTGGATGTCGAGAACAAACTTTTTTTTAGGAAAAAAAATACGTTTTTGTGGCTGGCAAAACGATCGCGTGGTGCGTTTTTTTCACCGAGATTTACACAGGTACGAAAATAAAATGGTGCACGAGGAAATTGAGCATACAAAACCTTTTGGAAGTTTGAATAGTACTGTTTTTCATTATACCACAGATAATATAGACCATTATACTAAAAAAATTGAACGTTACGCACAACAAGCAGCAAAAGCCTACATAAAAGAGGGTAAAAAAATTGGACTTTTTAACCTCTACTTGAAACCAGCTTTTAAGTTTTTGAGTAGTTATATTTTGAGAGGTGGCTTTTTAGACGGAAAAATGGGGTGGACAATTTGCAAGTTGCGTACCCGAGAAACGTGGCTTAAGGCAAAAATTACATTAGAATACAATAATGAAAACAGGCATAAATAATTTCGTTACTGCCTTAAAGCAAGGCAAAACACTCCTCTACCCTGCCGATACCATTTGGGGACTGGGGTGTGATGCTACAAATCAAAAAGCGGTAGACACCATATTTAAACTAAAAAATCGTCCAAAAAATAAACCGCTTATTGCACTTGTTGCTAATGTTGAGATGTTAAAGCAATACGTCGAAAACGTTCCTGAAAACATCGAAGAATTGCTAAATAACGAACACCCAACTACTCTTGTATATCCCAATGGGAAAGGACTTACAAAAGGCGTTATCAGCGATAATGGTAGCGTTGCAATCCGAATTCCAAAACCCTGTTTTGCACTTGATTTAATCAAAGCATTTGGAAAACCGATTGTGAGCACCTCTGCCAACTTAAGCGGTGCGCCCATTCCAGCAACCTTTCACGAAATAGACCCTCAAATTTTGGCGCGAGTAGACGAAGTAGTACCTTTGAATAAAGACAACCTAGCACAAATTCCGTCGCGCGTTTTGCAAGTATTACCCGATGGAAGCGTGAAGCAATTGCGATGAAAATAAACAAATCACATATCGATAAGGCACTTGAGCTGCCTGCATTTGCTTATGTACAAAAAGCCGCCGATGCCCTGCAAGTGGAGGCATATGTCATTGGTGGGTTTGTTAGAGATACGTTCTTAGGACGCGAAACAGGCTCGGATATAGATATTGTTGCTGTTGGCAGTGGCATTG
Source organism: Bacteroidota bacterium (assembly GCA_949528465.1). Classification (GTDB taxonomy): domain Bacteria; phylum Bacteroidota; class Bacteroidia; order Flavobacteriales; family Flavobacteriaceae; genus UBA7446. The sequence goes on from CATIMP010000094.1 coordinate 2,413, forward strand.
CCTTGGCAAAAAAAGTGGCTGAAATACTTCCTGGAAAAAATCAGATTCAAGTGTTTAAAAACTACGGCACTGCGATGATAAAGTTTGGTGATACACAGCTTGAGTTTGTAGGTGCGCGTAAGGAAAGTTACACATCCGATAGCCGAAACCCAATTGTGGAAAATGGCAGCTTAGAAGATGACCAAAACCGAAGAGATTTTACCATCAACGCCTTAGCACTTTGCTTAAATGCTGCACAATTTGGCAAACTACTAGATCCATTTGATGGGGTTTCAGACTTGAAAAAAGGAATATTACGTACGCCCTTAGACCCTGATATTACCTATTCTGATGATCCGTTACGAATGCTTCGTGCCATCCGATTTGCAAACCAACTAGACTTTGAGATTGAACAAGAATCCTTTGATTCTATTATCAAAAACAACAAACGCGTTGATATATTGTCCAAAGAGCGTATTGTTGAAGAACTGAACAAAATATTGGCTTGTCCAAAACCGTCAACAGGATTTTTATTACTCGAAAAAACAGGTCTACTAGCGCGTATTTTACCTGAGCTCATCGCTCTAAAAGGCATTGACGAGGTTGAAGGACAACGCCACAAAGACAACTTTTATCACACGCTAGAAGTCGTGGATAATATCAGCGAATATGCTACTAATGTTTGGTTGCGCTGGGCGGCACTTTTACACGATATTGGCAAAGCGCCCACGAAAAAATTTGACAAAAAAGTAGGCTGGACTTTTCATGCACACGAATTCGTTGGTGCCAAAATGGTGTATAAGCTATTTAAACGGCTGCGCATGCCCCTAAATGAAAAAATGAAATATGTGCAAAAACTCGTTTATATGAGTTCAAGACCCATTGTTATTGCACAAGATGATGTTACCGATTCTGCCGTACGGCGGCTGATATTTGATGCTGGAGACTTACTCGATGACTTGCTTTTGCTCTGTAAAGCAGATATCACAACAAAAAATCCAAAACGATTTGCACGCTACCATCAAAACTTTGAAATCGTTAAGAATAAAGTAGAAGAAGTAGAAACTAGAGATCATGTTCGAAACTTTCAACCGCCTGTGTCAGGAGAAGAAATCATGCGTATTTTTGCCCTTAAACCGTGCCGTCAAGTAGGGGAAATTAAAGAGGCCATCAAAGAAGCTATTTTGGAAGGTGAAATTCCGAACGAATACGAAGCTGCACATGCATTTATGTTAACCAAAGCGCAAGCAATGGGCTTATCGCCCGCCTAATTATGTATAAAAATCTACAACGCTGGACGCGTATTTCTCTCGTGATCGTGTATCTTGTTATTGCTGCAGGTGCTACCGTACGTATGACAGGCAGCGGTATGGGGTGCCCAGACTGGCCCAAGTGTTTTGGGTATTACATTCCCCCTACGCAAGCCGAACAATTGGAATGGAAACCCAATACAACCTATCAAAAAGGAAATGTCATTATTGACAATGAACGCCTTTTAATTGCTTCAGAAAAATTTACAAGTAATCAACGTTTTGATCCCTCTTTTTGGGAACCTTATACCAAGCACGATTACGCAATCTTTGATGCCAAACACACGTGGATTGAATTCATAAACCGATTACTCGGAGCACTTTCTGGTTTGGCCATACTTATACTTTTTGGATACAGCCTAAAATGGTGGCGCAAAAAGCCCATCATTTTTATTTTTTCATTGTTATCACTCGTTGGGATTTTGTTTCAAGCGTGGCTGGGAAAAACAGTTGTAGACTCCAATTTATTACCCTTAAAAATCTCGCTCCATATGCTGATGGCGTTATTGCTTATTGGATTTTTACTGGTAGTACGGGTAGCTTCTAAATCTTTTGGCTTAAGTAAATTACCGCCTCGAAAAATTCGAGTGCTACTTTACGTAACTTTCATACTCACCCTAATTCAAATTGTGCTTGGAATTCAGGTTAGGCAATTTGTCGATATACAAATTGACAGATGGGGATACGACCTACCACAGTTTTGGTTGGCTGCCCCAAAACTGAATTTTTATATACACAGAAGCTTATCCATACTTGTGATAGTAGCCAACGCGTTACTTTATTTCAAGGTATTAAAAGCACAAATTGAACGCATTTTTATTCAACGTATTTTATGGCTTATTGGAGCGGAAGTGCTACTTGGTATTGCCATGTTTTATTTGGATTTTCCATTTGCCACACAACCACTACATTTGGTATTAGCAACGCTGTTATTTGGCGTGCAATTGTATTGGATTTTACGCATCAACTTACACCGTTATGATTTATCACTTTAGACTTATTTTAGACACCAAAGAGGATGTTTTCCGCGATATTGCGCTTGAAGAAAACGCCACATTTGAAGACTTTCACAATGCCATAACACAAGCGTTTGGGTTTGGCGGATCCGAAATGGCGGTTTTTTATGAAAGTGATGACGAATGGCAACAAGGCGATTCTATTTCGTTGTTTGACATGGGAGAAGATGATACGCGTCGTATGAGTGACACCATGCTTCATGATATCTTTCCACATATATCCAAAATGCTTTATGTCTACGACTTTTTAAATCTATGGACTTTCTTTGTTGAACTCATCGAAACTGACGAGCCTAAACCTGGAAACACATATCCATTACTTCTTTTTTCACACGGCGATGTTCCAGAAGAAGCGCCTGAAAAAACATTTAAAGCCGAAAAAGACGAGTGGAGTGAAGACAACTTTGATGATAACGGCACGGATAATTTTGACGAACCGTCGGAAGATTGGTATTAGCGATTTACCCGTAGCATTTCGTGGTTTTCATAGTTTCGCTTAACAAAGTGAAACGCCGCACGAACAAGCTCCCCCATAGAACGACTTTTTAGAAACGAAGACTGTTTTGTAAGGTCATACACCTCTTTGCGCAATTGCTCAATTTTCTCAGGCGTTGAAATATGATCATTGAGCATACACTTCAGCAGTTGTGTTAAACGAGTTTCATTGCTCAAAATACGACGGGCTATGGTGGCACGCTCTTCAATTTTGTACTGGTCAATAGATGTTTTGTCCAAATGATCTTTAACCAACATGACCATAGGAAAGTTTTCTTTGAAAAATTGAGGGCGATACACTTTTAAGTCCCCCTCATACGACTGTTGATCAAAATCAATGGCACGTATTTTATAGATTACTTTATCAAAATCATGAATGGGGATAATGACATAATTGTACGCACGCATATCGCCCAACAGCCGAATCATGCAGCGTTCATTAAATTTCACAAACGATTTTGCAATCTGATTGCGTTCGATTTTGGTACACTTTGGTAAAAATTCTTCAATAAACTCATCCCCTGGAATACCTGCAATGTGTTCTTCTATGAGCGTGTTCTGATACACCAAGAAATTTAAATTATGAGGAGAAAGCATATGCTCCAATTCCAAGCCATAAATGCGTGACGCATCTGCCTTTTTTACATAAAAATAAATGAAGTTGTCATTGAGCGTATTTCGGATTTTAACTCGAAACGGCTTTGAGTTTCCAAACGTACAATAGTCAATGCAATCCACATTGAGGTACGGAATAGTCATGGAACTTCCGTCGGAGTGTAACAAGGCATAAACCTGCTTAAGCTGCTCATCAATTTCTATTCTATCGCTATCCGAATAAAACACACGTACCCAAAGACTGTCCTGGTCGTGCTTGTTCATTACTGCAACAGAACCCGCAAAACGAAGCAAGTCATCATAAAAAATAGGAATTTTCAACGACCGCGAATACTCATCCAAATAATCTGCCAAAAATGGACTAATTGGAAAGGTTGGTTTTTTTTTCGAAATTAGCTTATCGCGCATGCCTCAAAGTTAGTGCTTTGTGTAACAAAATACAGCACTGTGCGTTAATACAACAATGAGCACCATTTTAAACGTAACCGACTTAACCAAAAAATTTGGACGCCTTACCGCCGTAAACGCACTTTCTTTTTCTATTGAAAAAGGAAATGTATACGGAATTCTTGGCCCCAATGGAAGTGGAAAATCAACTACTCTTGGGATGATTTTAAATGTGGTAAATCCAACATCGGGAACATTTTCTTGGTTTGACGAAACACAAAATACGCATCAGGCACTAAAGCGTGTAGGCGCTATCATTGAGCGACCCAATTTTTATCCCTATATGACCGCCGCGCAAAACCTGCGTTTGGTCTGTAGAATTAAGGAAGTACCGCAGTCTAAAATTGAAGAAAAATTAGAACTGGTTGATCTTTTAGATCGCAAAAACGACAAGTTTAAAACCTATTCGTTAGGCATGAAGCAGCGATTGGCTATCGCTTCTGCATTACTGAACGATCCTGAAATTCTAATCCTAGATGAACCTACTAACGGTTTAGACCCACAAGGCATCGCGCAAGTGCGTGGCATTATCAAAAAAATCGCAGCACAAGGAACAACCATTTTATTGGCTTCTCATCTGTTGGATGAAGTAGAAAAAGTATGCTCACACGTATTGGTTTTGCAAAAAGGAACGCGAATTTACTTTGGTAAAGTAACAGCACTAACAACAGACCACGGCTATTTTGAAATTAATGCAACTGACGTAACAGCGCTTCAAAGCATACTTGAAAAACATACCGATATTGAAAAAATTGAAATCCATGAATCTTATATTCTTGCGTTTCCGAACAAGTCCATATCCGCTACAAAACTCAGTCAATCGTTAAGTGAACGTGGTATTATTATCACACATTTTGCACAAAAGCACAAAAGCTTAGAGGAGCAATTTTTGAGTCTAACAAAAAATCAAGGACTATGAAACGATTGTTTTGGATAGAGTTTGACAAATTGCGCACCAACCGCTCCAGTCGCATTTTAGTTGGTGCTTATTTTATTTTGCTTACTTCAATTGCGCTCATAGCGGCTATCAAATTTGATATTGGTCCCATTAAGTTCCATTTAGCAGAGCAAGGCATTTTTAATTTTCCCTATATCTGGCATTTTAATGCGTTTATTGGGGCGTTATTCAAAATCTTTTTGGCGGTGGTTATCGTTTCTATGACTGCCAATGAATACAGCAACAAAACCATCAAACAAAACCTGATTGACGGACTTAGTAAGCGCGAGTTTTTACACTCAAAATGGGTTATGATTCTAACGTTTGCAGCTATTTCCACCCTCTTTATTTTCGTGGTTTCGCTGATTTTAGGGCTTATGTATTCCAATTACAATGAAATCGGAATCATTTTTAAAGACTTCGAATACCTGTTGGCATACTTTCTAAAGCTGGTCGCATTTTTTGCTTTTTGCTTATTTTTAGGAACTGCCATCAAGCGTTCTGCTTTTGCGTTGGGATTTCTAGGTATTTGGCAAATGTTTGAAGGGATTAGTTATGGACTCCTAAAATGGAAATCGCCTTCGTGGTTAGATGCTGATCAAGTGTTCAGACTGTTTCCACTAAATGCGATGAGCAACCTTGTGCCAGAACCTTTTACACGTCTTTCGGCAGTACGCAACCTTGCCGAACAAGTAGGCGAAGTCATGCAAACCAATACTACTGTTCGCTTTTGGGACATCGTAATTGTGCTTGTTTGGTCTTATATTTTTTATTTACTAACCTATAGACTACTTATGCGTCGTGACCTCTAAGTTTTTGCTATTTTTGGCATGCTATGGAGTTCGAGCTTATTTCTGATTTTAAACCCACTGGCGATCAGCCAAAAGCGATTCGTCAATTAGCGATGGGACTTGCCGAGCAAGATAAATTTCAAACACTTTTAGGAGTTACAGGATCTGGAAAAACTTTTACAGTTGCCAACGTTATTGCAGAAACCAGACGCCCCACTCTCGTTTTAGCGCATAACAAAACGCTTGCAGCACAGTTGTATTCAGAATTTAAGCAGTTTTTTCCCAATAATGCCGTTGAGTATTTTGTGTCCTACTACGATTACTACCAACCCGAGGCGTATATTCCTACTTCGGGGACGTATATAGAAAAAGATTTGTCCATAAATGATGAAATTGAGAAGTTGCGGCTAAGCACCACCTCTTCGTTGCTTTCGGGTCGCCGTGACGTGATTGTAGTAGCTTCGGTTTCCTGCCTTTACGGCATTGGAAATCCTGTAGAATTTAAAAAGAGTGTGATTCACATTCGGGTGGATGAAGTGATTCCTCGAACAAAACTGCTACACCAATTGGTGCAAAGCCTTTATGCACGGACTACTGCCGATTTTTTACATGGGAATTTTAGAGTAAACGGAGATGTAATTGACGTGTTTCCAAGTTATGCCGATCATGCCTTTAAAATTCATTTTTTTGGAGATGAAATCGAAGCAATCGAAGTATTTGATCCATTGACAGGAAATATTAAAGAAAACTTTGAGCAACTGACGATTTATCCTGCAAATATGTTTGCAACTTCACCCGAAGTGCTACAAAATGCTATTCATCAAATTCAAGATGACTTAACCGCCCAAGTGGATTATTTTAAGGAGGTTGGCAAACATTTGGAAGCAAAACGATTAGAAGAACGTACAAATTTTGATTTGGAAATGATTCGTGAATTGGGCTATTGTTCAGGAATTGAAAATTACTCACGATACATTGACGGGCGTGCACCCGGCACAAGACCTTTCTGTTTGTTGGATTATTTCCCAGAAGATTTTTTAATGGTGGTGGACGAAAGTCACGTAACCTTATCGCAAGTGCACGCCATGTACGGAGGTGACCGTAGCCGCAAAGAGAATTTGGTAGAATACGGTTTCCGACTGCCAGCCGCGATGGACAATCGTCCGTTGAAGTATGAAGAATTTGAGCAATTGCAACGGCAAGTTATTTATGTAAGTGCCACACCTTCGGACTACGAGTTGGAGCGAACGCAAGGCGTTTATGTAGAGCAAATTATTCGTCCAACTGGACTTTTAGACCCGATTATCGAAGTGCGTCCGAGCTTAAATCAAATTGATGATTTGGTGGAAGAAATTCAGCTACGCACCGAAAAAGATGAACGCGTTTTGGTAACCACGCTTACCAAGCGCATGGCGGAGGAGCTGACCAAATACCTCTCCCGTATTGCCATTCGCTGTCGGTACATTCACAGCGATATTGACACCCTTGAACGAGTTGAAATCATGCATGATTTACGTAAGGGATTGTTTGATGTGTTGATTGGCGTAAACCTTTTACGAGAAGGATTAGACCTTCCTGAAGTTTCGTTAGTTGCAATTTTAGATGCAGATAAGGAAGGGTTTTTACGATCCGCGCGATCGTTGACGCAAACTGTTGGAAGAGCAGCGCGAAACTTAAACGGTATGGCGATTATGTATGCGGACAACGTTACCAAAAGCATGCAAAAAACCATTGATGAAACGCTTTACCGGAGAGCCAAACAAATGGCGTATAATGAAAAACACAACATTACACCTCAAGCTTTAAATAAAGCATTGGACGAAACTTTTGAACGTACGAATGCGGCTCCCGAATCAGCAAGGCTGGAAAAAGAGGATATTGCCTATTTATCAAAAGATGCACTACAAGCCAAAGTACGTAAGGCACGAAAAGACATGGAAAAAGCCGCTATGGATATGGATTTTATCCAAGCGGCTCATTTTAGAGATGAAATTGAGCGCATGCAAAACCAACTAAAAACGCTGGCTTAATACGCGAACACTTACTTTATTTCAATCTGCTTTTTGGGTTCAGGAATCGCCTCTTGCAGTTTTGGTAAGGCAATGGTCAAAATGCCATTGTCATATTTTGCATTGATTCCTGATGTATCAATAGTTTCGGGAAGTCTAAAACTCCGCTGAAAACTATCGTAAGCAAACTCACGACGTGTGAATTGTGCCGTTTTACTCTCATCTTTCTTTGTGGTTTCGCTGGAAACAGTCAGTACGTGGTCGTCTAGCTCCACATTGAAGTCCTTGCGGGTTTTTCCTGGAGCAGCAACGGCTACCTCAAAAGCGGTATCCGTTTCTACAATATTTACGGAAGGCACATGCGAAGGCGCCGATGTTGTGGTTAACGGAAATCCTGTTCCGAAAAACTCATCTAATAAAGATGGAAATAATGGATTTGTGTTTCTACGAACTAAATTCATGATGTTAGGTTTTAATGTTATACACCTAACGCATGGCAAGCATCGTACCGATGCTACTTTGATGACTTTATGTCATTCTTTTTTGTAAAATTACTGACAATATGTCTGTTTACTGAAGTACCGCCTGTACTTTATCAGCAGCTTCTTGAAACAAAATGGCACTTTGCACTTCAAGACCCGAAGCGTCAATCAGTTCTTTAGCGATGTCTGCATTGGTTCCTTGAAGGCGTACAATAATGGGAACATTAATCGCGTCTCCCATATTTTTATACGCATCTACAATACCTTGCGCTACACGATCGCAGCGTACAATTCCACCAAAAATATTAATCAAAATAGCCTTAACCTTGGTGTCTTGTAAAATGATACGAAACGCCGCTTCAACGCGAGCTGCATCTGCTGTTCCACCAACATCTAAAAAGTTAGCAGGATCGCCACCGGCTTGTTTAATCAAATCCATAGTAGCCATAGCAAGTCCGGCACCGTTTACCATGCAACCTACATTTCCATCCAAGGCAACGTAGTTAAGTCCCACTTCGCGAGCTGCTACATCTGTTGGATTTTCCTCACGGATGTCACGCATCGCTTCAAAATCAGGGTGACGGAACAACGCATTTTCATCGAGTGTTACTTTAGCATCCACCGCAATGATCTTATCGTCAGATGTTTTCAGCACTGGGTTAATTTCAAACAATGCTGCATCTGCACCCACATAGGCTTTATATAATGCTGTTACAAACTTGGTCATTCCCTTAAACGCAGTGCCTGATAAACCAAGATTAAAAGCCACTTTCCGTGCTTGAAAAGGGATTATACCAACAGTTGGGTCAATTTCTTCTGTAAAAATAAGTTCTGGTGTTTGTTCTGCAACAGTTTCTATATCCATTCCGCCTTCTGTAGAATACATAATCATATTGCGTCCTGTTGCGCGATTGAGCAATACCGAAATGTAAAATTCTTTAGGCTCAGAATCTCCAGGGTAGTACACATCTTCAGCAACCAACACTTGGTGTACTTTTTTGCCTTCGGCAGTGGTTTGTGGTGTTACCAGTTGCATACCAATGATATCATCCGAAATTTGAGCTACTTCTTCCAAAGATTTAGCAAGTTTTACTCCGCCGCCTTTTCCGCGACCACCTGCATGGACTTGTGCTTTAATGACATGCCAATCTGTTCCTGTTTCTTCAGTAAGTTGTTTGGCTGCAGCAACTGCTTCATCTGGAGTAGTGGCTACTACGCCGCGTTGAATGCCTACGCCAAATTGAGCTAAAATTTCTTTTCCCTGGTATTCGTGTACGTTCATTGGTATAATTTAAAGGACAAAAATAAACAATCAAAAGGGCATCTACATGATAAACAAAAAAAGATGTTTGTTGTATTTATAACATCGTGTTGTATTTTTAATATATTTTCACAATCAACACTTCTTTCATCTATCAAAAACCTACATTTGCGCAAATTATATGCCATGCAGCATCAAGATTTAGTACAGATAACTGAAGATTTTGGAAGTCCCATATATGTGTATGACGCACATGTAATGGAACAGCAATACGCACGTCTCACGCGTGCTTTTAGTGCCGTGCCACAGTTGCGCGTAAACTATGCCGTGAAGGCACTTTCAAACCTCAGCGTCCTAAAATGGATGCATCATTTAGGAGCAGGGTTAGACACCGTTTCTATTCAAGAAGTACAACTTGGACTCGCGGCAGGTGTTGCGCCAAGCGAAATTATTTATACACCAAATGGCGTTTCGCTTTCTGAAATTGAGGAAGTAGCGCAAATGGGTGTTCAAATCAATATTGACAACTTAGACATATTAGAACAATTTGGTACAGCGCACCCAGCTGTGCCTGTCTGTATTCGTATCAATCCGCATATTATGGCGGGAGGAAATGCAAATATATCTGTAGGGCATATTGATTCAAAATTTGGTATAAGTATTCACCAAATGCCGCATCTGTTGCGTATTGTGGAAAATACAGGCATGCGCATTAATGGTGTACACATGCATACGGGAAGTGATATTTTGGATATTGAAGTGTTTTTACATGCCGCAGAAATATTATTTGACACGGCACGCCACTTTACAGATTTGGAATTTTTGGACTTTGGTAGTGGTTTTAAAGTACCCTACAAGCAAGGAGATAACGAAACAAATATCGAGGAATTAGGTGAAAAATTGAGTGTTCGCTTTAACGCCTTTTGCGCAGACTATGGCAAAGATTTAATATTGGCATTTGAGCCAGGCAAGTTTTTGGTAAGCCAAGCAGGCTATTTTTTGACGCAGGTGAACTCGGTAAAACAAACCACTTCTACCGTTTTTGCACAAGTTAATAGCGGGTTTAATCATCTTATTCGCCCTATGTTATACGGTGCGCAACACAGTATTGAAAACATCTCTAACCCAGAAGGACGTGAGCGTTTTTACTCTGTTGTAGGTTACATCTGCGAAACAGACACCTTTGCAAACAATAGAAAAATTGCCGAAATCAGCGACGGCGATGTATTATGTTTTCACAATGCGGGTGCGTATTGCTTTAGCATGGCAAGTAACTATAATTCACGCTACCGTCCTGCGGAAGTGCTTTGGCACAATGGCGAAGCGCAACTCATACGCAAAGCGGAATCTTTTGACAACCTTGTGGAAAACCAGGTGATTTTGGATTTTAATACGGTTGAGGCGTAGTATTTATTTTACTGTTGCTGGTTTTTAAACTTTTCAAAGTCGTTTTCCGCTAATACTTTGGGCCAACTGTTGTTGTCTTTGTTGATGTCAGCCGTTGCATTGTCGGGATCTACCAAAACGCCTATGAGCTCTTTGTTTGTAGCAATGTATTTGCTAATGGTCATATCGCTTTTGCGCCACACTTGCGCGGGATAGGTTTTACGTTCGGTTGTGCCATCAGCATAGCTGTATTCTACGATAAGCGGCATGGGAATTCCGCCTGGTTTTTCAAAAACCACTTCATAAAACTTTTTACTTTCCTTGCGATTTTGAAGTTCGCTTGGCGTTAAATTTTGCAAACTGCGCTGAAAATACAATGAAAAGTAACGTTTATCGTCACCTAATTTTTTTAAATCCTTTACTTCCGTAACACCCATATCTACAACATCAGTGGTAAAAAACCAACCCCGCCAAAACCAATCCAAATCAAATGCAGATGCGTCTTCCATGGTGCGGAAAAAATCCTCGGGAGTCGGATGCTTAAACATCCAACGTTGTGAAAATGTTTTAAAAGCGTGATCAAACAACTTACGTCCCATTATCGTTTCACGCAAAATATTTAACGCAGTTGCAGGTTTGCTGTATGCGTTTGGTACTAATTGAAATACGTTTTCAGGATTTGACATGATGGGTGCAATAAAATCTTGTTCACCAGACATATAGGGTACAATATTCTGTGGATCCATATCATCGGAAGGATAATGATCCAAGCCTGGAATAGCCTCTGGATGTGTTTTACCAAAATCTTGTTCGGCAATAATTTGCACAAAGCTATTCAAGCCTTCGTCCATCCAGCCCCATTGACGTTCGTCCGTATTTACAATCATGGGGAAAAAGTTGTGTCCAATTTCGTGGATAATAACGCCAATCATACCAAATTTGGTGCGGTCGCTATAATAACCGCTTTCATCTGGCCGTCCAAAATTGAAACAAATCATCGGATATTCCATACCAACGTCATCGGCGTGTACAGAAATAGCCTTGTGATAGGGGTAGTCAAACGTCATATTAGAATAGGATTTTAATGCGCTCGCCACCGTTTTTGTAGACCACTGCTCCCAAAGCGGATTTCCTTCCTTTGGATATACCGAAACCGCCATGACATCACTTCCATTAATATCTACATTCATCATATCTACAATAAACTTCCGCGAGGAAGTAAATGCAAAATCACGGACGTTATTAGCGATAAAGTGCCAGGTTTTTGTTCCTGTTGGTACGCTTTTTTCGTTGGCTTCAGCTTCTTCTTGTGTTACAATAAAAACAGGCGCGTCATATGATTTTTTGGCTTGTTTAAAGCGTTTCATCATGGTGGAAGAATAGACCTCTTTTCTGTTTTCTAAAACGCCTGTTGCTTCTACAATATGATCGTTTGGAACGGTGATTTTAACATCGTAATTACCAAAAGGAAGTGCAAACTCGCCATTGCCCCAAAACTGTTGATTTTGCCAACCCTCAACATCGTTATACACGGCCATACGTGGAAAAAACTGTGCAATAAAATAAGCGTAATTGTCATCTTTTACGAAATATTCATAGCCTGAACGTGCATCCCAAAACTGACGGTTTGGAATATTGTAATGCCACTTTAAGCGAAAAGACATTGCCGCTCCAGAAACCAAAGGCGTTGGTAAATCTATACGCATCATGGTTTGATGAATGGTATACGGCAAATCAACACCTGAAGTGGTTTGCAATGCATCAATTTTAAAACCACCGTCAAATTTTTCGTCAAGTAAAAATTCATTTACAAAACCTGGCGCTACGCCACGTTGTGTGCCGTAATAATCGTTTCCATTATTCAATCGGTCAAAGGACTGTGCCTCGCGAGCCCGTACATTTTGATCCATTTGCACCCATAAATATGTTAAGGTTTCGGGGGAGTTATTAGTATATGTAACTACTTGATCACCATATAGTTGTTGCGTTTCATCGTTGAGTACAAGCTCCATTACATAATCTGCTTGCTGTTGGTAATATGCTGGTCCTGGCGCACCCGATGCAGTACGGTAAACATTTGGCGTAGCAAGCTCGTTATAGAGCTGTCTAAATTTGTTTTGGTTGGTGTGCCCTTGTGGTGTAGATTCTTGCGCAAGTGATGTAATAAAAACGAGAGATAAAAGAGCGGTAAAGACTTGTGCGTATTTCATTTTGATCAGATTTTGGTTAAAGATATTAGTTTGTAGAAAAATCAGAAATTAAATTGTGCGTAATTAACTTCCTTGGTGTGTAAAAAACTTTTTTTAGTGGTTGATGTTGAGAGTATTACAATATTTTTTTGTTCAGGAAAAGTGGCCATTAAAAAGGAATTTGACCATTTCAAAACAGAAACGTTTGGGACGTTATCAAATGAGGCATATAAATGGGTTTTGTTTTGCTTGTATTCCCAGCCGACAAACGAGAAAGACGATTCTTTGGGAAGCCCATATAAATTAAAATGATCTTTAAAATAGCTGGAAATTATGGTTGTTGTTTCTTCAAAAGATTTGCCGTCAGGATCTAACGAAATGTTGTCTTTACCATAGTTTGAAAGGGCTAAGGAAAAGTCGTCAGTAAATACGCGCACCACAAGTTGTACTTGTTGCTTCTCGACTTTATAGTGCATATCGGTAGTGCTCACATAGTACTTGTGAGGAACAAATGCCAAAAGCGGCATAAGCAGCAAAAGCCAAAGGAAACGCATTAATTCTTTTTATTGAATTTAGTACTTGTCTTGACTAGAAAATCCATGATTTCAAAATCCGATTTTTCTTCCAGTAGTTCTTTGGTTTTGACTTCGCCATCACAAAAGACCAAAAACAATCCAATTTTGTCTTGCTCGATTTTAAGTTCGTCTATAAAAAAGCGGTCATCGTAAAGCTGACGAATAACTTCACTGGGTTGTAAGTTATATACTTTTTCATCGCTTTTTTCCTTGCCAACCAATCGATACAATGCCTTAAACACATTTACAAAATTTACTCCATTGTAAAGTTGTCCGTCTCGCATAAGCGTGTTTTCCACTTGTGTTGAGCGGTCACGCTCATAATCAAACGCTTTAAATTCCTCTGAGCGCAAATCCAAAAACTTTTGCCGTTGTTCAGGAGTAACTACTACCTCATCCAGCTCAGTAACTTTTTCGTTTACATCAATCACAAGACGCCCGCGTTGTAGAATTTCTTTAGTAATTTTTACCACACGGATTTGATATTGCAGCGACGTAAAAACCAACTCATCATCCATCATTACTTCAATGGCGAACTGGCCATTAGCGTCACTAATTGTTGCTCTTTGAGTAGTGGAATTCACCACGTTGGCTGCCACAACATTGGTGTTTTGATACATGACTTTACCGCGTAGCCACGTGCGGTAGTCTGCTTGAGCAATGGCTAATGGTGCGAAAAATAGCGCAATGAGGAGATGTCTCATAAAAACAAAAATTGGGTTGGCTAAGAACAAAAAACGTGCAAAAGGGCAACGAAATTTGTGGATACACAAATATACATTATTCCCACAAACGCTTTATGAAGTGAAAATCCAAATGATGGTATTCGTACTGCAATTTAACACGTAATTGCTGCTTGTACACTTCTTCATTGGAATATGTTGAGTAAAACCTTGATTAAACCGAAGGGTTTAATGGATATTCGTTACTTTTAAAAATCAATTTCAACCGCCATAACTTTTGGATAGCGCCATAAACTTTCAAGTAAATTCAAACCGAATAATAGACAATACACGCAAAGGTTTAAGCCTACTCTTTATCTTTATTTACCAAATGGTAGCGGCGCAACCAACGCTTATACAAACATTGGGTTTAGACGATTCGCATTTGGTGAAATTAGAAGGAAACCAACTCACGCCAAAAACAGCAGCAGCCTTTTGCGCCATGCAAACAGCAGCACTACAAGACGGCATTGATTTACAACTGGTTTCGGCATACCGTTCCTTTGAGCGACAGCAATATATTTGGGAAGACAAATACAAACGTTACACCTCAGAAGGGATGACGCCCAAAGATGCTATAGACCGTATTCTACAATATTCCACCATACCAGGTACCTCACGCCATCATTGGGGCACCGATATTGACATTACAGACAACAACGCGCCCAAGCAAAAACGGGTCTTAGTCCCTGAAAAATTTCACAACAACGGACCCTTTGCTCCATTGCGAAAATGGATGGAGGAAAATGCAAGTAAATTTGGGTTTTATTTGGTTTACACCAACGATACTACTCGAACAGGATTTTCGTATGAACCTTGGCATTACAGTTATTTGCCCGAAGCCAAACACTACCAACAACAATACGACTCCCGAACCGCTTTTGCCTATTTTAAATCGGTGGGGGCTTATGGAAGCGCCTATATTGATATTGATTTTTGGCAAGCGTATTACTCCCTTTTTATAAAAGGAATTAACGTCGAATTAACACTTCCCTCTTTTTAGTTGGCATAGCTTTTGAAAAGTTTCAGAAATGAAACAGTTGCTTGTATATTTATTCCTGTCTTCTTTTTTCTCAAGCTGTATTCCGTTAAGTTTTGCGCCAAATATTGATACCGATAAGGTCAAACTCGCCAAACGTTTTAAACGTGATTTACCCAAGCGTTATGGGTTTATTTTTGAAGACCCCAAAGAAGTCGATGAGTTTTTTGAATTTATCAACACTAAATATGAGTTGCCGGGCATTGATCGTAAAATTCCTCTCTG
>CATIMP010000095.1 GCA_949528465.1 Bacteroidota bacterium
GCGTCACAAGCAATTGGCGAGGCGCGTGACAAGGGAGATTTGAGTGAAAATGCCGAGTACGACGCTGCGAAAGAAGCGCAGGGTATGCTTGAAATGAAAATTGCAAAACTCGAAGAAACCCTCTCCACTGCACGTATTATCGACGAGTCACAATTAGATGTTTCAAAAGTGTTGGTGCTTTCAAAAGTGCGCATCAAAAACCTGAATAACAACATGGAAATGAATTACACCCTTGTTGCTGAAAGCGAAGCCGATTTAAAAACTGGAAAAATTTCAGTTACCTCACCCATTGGTAAAGGACTTCTCGGTAAAGCCGTTGGAGAGATTGCAGAGGTAACCGTTCCAAACGGCACGCTTAAGTTTGAAATTTTATCTATTGAACGCTAATGGCGTCTGTTTTTAGTCGAATTATTGCTCGTGAACTTCCTGCCTATATTGTTGCAGAAGACGACAAGCACATTGCCTTTTTGGACATCAATCCAAATGCACTTGGGCATACCCTCTGTGTACCCAAAAAAGAAACCGACAAACTTTTTGATTTAGACCAAGAAGCCTACCTCAACCTGATGCAATTTAGCCATCGCGTGGCAACTGCACTTAGGCAAGTTGTTTCCTGTAAGCGTATTGGACTTTCAGTAATTGGGCTTGAAGTGCCGCACGTTCATGTGCACTTAATTCCATTGAATGAAATGGCAGATATTACTTTTCAAAAAAAGACCACAGTGTCAAAAGAAGCGATGGAAACGCTTGCCGAAAAAATCAATGCTGCTTTTCTGTAATTGGGAAAAGTACCTCAAAAGCAGTTCCTTTTTCTGAGCTTTCTAAAAGACTAAGTTTCCCGCCGTGATATTCTTCAACAATGCGCTTTGCCAAAGATAACCCAAGCCCCCAACCTCTTTTTTTGGTTGTAACGCCAGGATTGAAAATGGCTTTCTGAAGTTTCTTTGGAATACCATTTCCCGAATCACGGATAACAATTGTTGCATTGTTATCCCAGTTTAGGTCTATGGTAATTGATCCTTCACCTCGTATGGCATCAATGCTGTTTTTGATTAAATTCTCCAACACCCATGCGACAAGTTCTGCATTGATTTCAATCATGTTTTCGTCTCCTCTTTCGTTTACATGAAGCTTTATGCTTTTTGGTATCCGAATTTGCATGTAAGCAACGAGTTCTTGCACAACGGTGCTAAGTTTTGTGAGATTTTTATTTGGCAGCGAGCCAATTTTAGAAAAGCGCGCACTGATGGTTTCCAGACGTTTAATATCACTTTTGATTTGTAAGAGTAACTTCTCCTCTACTTCGTGTTGTTCTAAAATGGTTAGCCAACCCAAAAGCGAAGATATAGGTGTTCCCAACTGATGCGCCGTTTCTTTTGCCATTCCTGTCCATAGTTTGTTAGCAACCACTTGTTGCGTGCTTTTATAATAGGCTACTAATAGACCCCCCAATAATGCTAAAATCACAAAAAATGCAATGGGATAATATCGCAGTTGTTGTATTAAGACAGAGTCGCCATAATACATTTTTTGATATAAACTGTCTTTGTAACTGATTTCAACAGCTGTATGCGCAGCACTAAATTCTTTAATTAATTCCGTCACATATCCAACAGAATCTTTAGCCAATTTTCGTTCACTAATATTATTGGAAAATAGGAGTTTACTTTCACCGTCAACCACAATCATGGGAATAGTGTTTTCTTCCGTCATTACCTTAAAGGTTAACGGACTAATCTGTTGATTGAGATCTGTGTTTGACGCTAATTCTTGTTGTGCCAAGCCCCAAAGTTCCATCTCTTGACGCTCATCTTCTTGAATACGTTGAATAAGTTTGTTGGTGTTCCAAAGGGTAAATCCAGCAAAACACAACACCAGCGCAAACCCCACGATGCGGAAACTGCGTTGATTTGCATTGGAGAAGTTTAATCTCATGTTTACGAATATAGTATATTTTCGTTCTTTGTATTCGCTGTAAATTGAGTAAATTTGTAATAACTTCATTAACTACCGCATGGAAATTACAGGAAAAATCAAACAAATAGACCAAACTAAAGAATACGGATCAAACGGATTTCAAAAGCGCGAACTTGTGCTTACAACTGAAGAGCAATACCCACAACATTTGCTTGTGGAATTTGTTCAAGACAAGTGTTCTCTTCTAGACGCATATGCCGTAGGCCAACGAATTAAGGTAGGCATTAACCTTCGCGGACGCGAGTGGCAAAGTCCGCAAGGAGAAATAAAATATTTCAATTCTATTCAAGGATGGCGCATAGATGCTGCAGACGCCACATCCCCTCCTCCGCCGGCTGCACCTTTTGAAACCATGCCAGACGCACCTGAAAAAGAAGCGCCGGATGACCTGCCCTTCTAGTTAAACGTATGTATCACTTATCGGAAGAATTGCGTTTTCCTTCGCCTCATTTGGCCACAAAAGAGGGGATTGTTGCTGTGGGTGGCGATTTGCGTCCAGAACGCGTGTTGCTAGCGTATCGCAAAGGAATTTTTCCTTGGTTCGAACAAGATGAGTTTTTGATTTGGTGGAGCCCAGACCCAAGAATGGTTCTCTTTCCAGATCAATTGCGTATTTCTAAAAGTATGCGCAGTTTTCTACGAAAACATCCCTATGAAATCACATTTAATAAAGCTTTTAACCAAGTAGTACAATCTTGTGCAGGAGTAAAACGATTTGGGCAAACAGGAACATGGATTACACCCGGACTTATGGAAGTGTATGGCGTTTTACACGAACAAGGACACGCCCACTCTGTTGAAGTTTGGGACGGCGCAGAACTTGTTGGCGGACTGTATGGCATTGACGTTGGAGAAGTGTTTTGTGGCGAAAGTATGTTTTCAAAGGCAAGTAATTCCAGTAAGTTGGCCTTGATTTATCTTACCCGAGAATTAAAAAAGAATAATTATAAACTCATAGATTGTCAGGTGCCTACAGCGCATTTGGCAAGTATGGGTGCTGCGCCAATTTCCCGAAAAGAATTTCTTACTTATTTGGACTAAGTGCAGCTATCTCGTTGTGCCTAAAACAATCTAACACATGGTCATTAACCATACCGACAGCCTGCATATGGGCATACATCGTAATTTTCCCAATGTATTTAAATCCGCGTTTTTTTAGGGCGTTGCTCATTTCAATTGCCAAGGCAGTAGTTTGAGGAAGTTGATGGGTTTGCTCAAATCTATTTTGGATAGGTACACCCTTTGTGTATGACCACATATATTCACTAAAACTGCCTACTTCTTTTTGGATTTCTATAAAAGCACGGGCATTTGCAATTGCTCCTGTGATTTTACCTCTATTTCGAATGATTCCTTTGTTGAGAAGAAGTTTTTCTACGTCATAATCTGTTAGT
This sequence comes from Bacteroidota bacterium, assembly GCA_949528465.1. GTDB lineage: Bacteria > Bacteroidota > Bacteroidia > Flavobacteriales > Flavobacteriaceae > UBA7446. The sequence continues at coordinate 3,372 of CATIMP010000095.1, forward strand.
TGTGCCACGCGATGAATGTCAAAATCGTAAAAGGCCTCCCGAAAATGTTCGCGCTTTTTGAGAAGTGCCCACCAAGACAATCCTGCTTGAAAGGTTTCAAGCAAAAGGGCTTCAAAGAGTTTGTGGTCGTCAAAAATGGGAACGCC
>CATIMP010000096.1 GCA_949528465.1 Bacteroidota bacterium
ATGTTTACAAAACAAAAAGTGAATGAATTACGTTTATTTTTTGAAAAATAATAAATTATAGTTTTTGACAAATAACTTTTAAATCACTTTATAATTGATTGATAATTTGCACAACTAAACGTTTAAAAATGCCATTACGATTTTTCCTCTTGTTCTCATTAATGTTATGCGTTAACGTTACTGGGCTTTATGCGCAAGATCGCTTAATTCACAAGCCATGGAAGTTAGAGCAGGCAAATCAACGTATTGACAGTATTAGAAAAGGCTCAACAACCATCCAATTTATTCATCCTGGTAAGCAACTAAGTGTTTCGCAGGCAACCACCAGCTTTGAGCTTGTAAATCACGATTTCAACTTTGGTGTTTCGCTAACGCAAATGGGTCCGTTTTCATCGGAATATCAAGAAATATATAAATCACGTGCCAAAGAGTTGTTTAATTTTGTCACCCTTGGATTTTATTGGGCCGGACGCGACGAAAGAACAGATTTGACAGGCTATAAGCGTCAGATGAGAGCGAAAGTAGACTGGGCTGTAGAAAATAACTTCAAAATAAAAGGGCATCCGCTTTTGTGGCATGAATCCCTGCCAAAGTGGGTTATTGATTACGAAGATTCGGCAACGCTTGAAAAAATCATTTATAAACGAATCAAAGATTTGATTCAGACCTATCCAGAAATTGAATATTGGGATGTTTACAACGAGGCTATTGCGCCATTTAAAGATCACGTTACTCCCAGTGGCGTTACGCGCTGGATTACTTACAAAGGAGGTATTTACCCCGCCATGAAGGCATTATATGATTTTGTCAATCAGATAGACGCTAATAAGATTTATACCAATAATCATTACCACCCTACTGATCCAGAGTTTTTGAAACTTAATACATTTTTTATTGAACAAAATGTAGGATATCACGCCATAGGCATGCAAGCGCATATGCAAACGCACGACAATCTCTTCACTGAAGATGCGCTTTGGAATTTGGTAAACACGTTTACGCCGCTTGGTAAGAAAATACAATTTACCGAGGTAACTGTTACAAGTTCCAAATTGTTTAATAACTGGAAAGATCATCAAGTTTTTTTAGAAGAGCGAAAAGAAGCGCAGAAAAAAGGAAAAATGCTAAACCTCCCAAGCATAGCTGAAAAAGAAGTATACCAAGCAGCCTACCTGAAAGATTTTTACACCCTATTGTTTAGTCATCCAAATGTAAGTTCCATAACAATGTGGAACCTTACAGATAGGAATGCTTGGCGGGGACATGCAGGAGGGATATTGGATATGGAATTACAACCTAAAAAAGCTTTCTACACCTTGAAAAAACTAATCAAAGACACTTGGACAACGCGTGTTAATACCACATTTGATTTCGATAAAGGGTTGGCGTTTTCGGGTTTTTATGGCACTTATGAAGGGGTTGTAAATGTTGACGGCACTTCTTATTCGTTTAGCTTTGAACACAAGAAAGGAGCTGATAAACCCATTCATATTACGTTATCAAAGCAATAGATTTATCTCATGTTTGAATACTTGAACTGATTCTCTATTGGCACTCCATACATGTCGATTAGATCGCCTATGTTTTTATTGTAAAAACGTGTATGAGGTGGTAAGTTTAACATTTTCCAAAAAGACGCATTATAGGCTGTTTTATATTGCGTCATGTCTTTATTTTCCAATTCTTCCGCAGTGTTAAAACGCGACTTATTATATTCAATGTCCAATACATAAGCTTCATGTCGGTATCCAATAGGGATGTAATTCCGAACAGGTTTACCGTTAGCCTTTAGTACTTTTTTAATGTTTTCTGGTAGTGGTGCGGCACCTTCCCATTCTCTTTGATGATAGCTTAAATACAACAGGCCATTATTGTTTTTTTTATAGATATATGTTGCCGTTAATAGTTTTCCAATCTTAGGTTTTTTTGTCATTTCTAATTTGTAAATCTTATAACTATCCATTCCAATGTAGAGCCAAATAGTCTCATTATCTCCCATCTTACCTTTAGCAATAATAACGTCTTCATTATCATAACTAGAGTCACCAGTTTTAGTCCATTTATATTCCTTTAAACTAATGCCTTTGCGCAATGGGTTATTATAGGTCATGTATTTAAGCGCATGTATTTTCTGCTCATTTTTTACAAATCTGTAGTCAGCAGAGGTGCGTGCGTCATCAACAGAAAATTTCACCAAATACGAACTTGGTCCGCGGTCAATAGCATTTATACTGTGCTCTATAAAAAACCGACATAAATTATCCTCAACAGACCACCTTCTGTAAAGGATATTAAGCTGGTGATTTTTACTCACGGTATTGGTCCGTAACGCTTTGAGTGCATTTTTCACATAATACGTAATGCTGTTTACTACAACTTCTGATAGGGCAGTTGTTTTTTCTTCAAGTATAATTTCCTTTTTTGGAAGACTTAAAAAGTCGTTAACCTTTATGGCAAATGTCGAAAAACCAAGAGAAGAAACCGTTAAGGTATCTTCAAGAACACTGTTTGGAATACGAAAGTAAAAAGCCCCATCTTCTGTTGAAGTTGACCCTATATTTTTGTTTAAAATACCAACTGCCGCATAGGGGATTTCATAGCCATTTTGATCTAATATCTTTCCAACAATAGCTGTGCTTTCTTGTGCAAATGCAATTGTGTAATTGAACAATATTATAAATAAAGTATAGTTAATAAATTTATTAAAATATTGCATATTCATTTCTGGTTATTAATAGGTCGAAATTTCATTTTGACTTTTGTTGTTGAGTCTGTATTCTTTAGGGATAATTCCCGTGTGTTCTTTGAATCTTTTGGTAAAGTACGATGGTGAAGCAAATCCAACTCGATAACAGATTTCTCCTATTGTCAAATCTGTTTTTTCCAATAATTCCTTCGCTTTTTCCAGTCGTGTTTTACGTATAATTTCGTTTGCTGAAATGCCCGTGAGTGTTTTGATTTTTCTGTACAATTTACTTCTACTAAGCCCCAGTTCATTTGCAATATCTTGCACACACAAATCTTCTTTAGATAAATTATTACCAATTACACGAATTACATCAGCTAGAATTTTATTGTCATGTCCAATGGATTCAAGATCCATGTCAAAACTTTTGACATACGAATTATAGAACAAATTTTTTGATTTGATGAGTTGGCGGATATGCGATTTTAATAGATTTACACTAAAAGGCTTTTTGAGATATACATCTGCACCAGCGTCAATCCCCTCAATTCTTTCTTTTTCAGCAACCTTAGCGGTAAGCATTATAACAGGGATATTACTTGTGTCTTTTTCTGATTTTAGTTTTTCACACATTTTAATCCCGTCCATTTCAGGCATCATTACATCCGCTATAATTAGATCAGGAGTGTGTTTTTTGGCCATCTCAAAACCAAGAACACCATTATGTGCTTCATGAATTCGGTACATGCCTTTTAATTCTAATTTCAAATACTCACGAAGTTCAATGTTATCTTCCACGACTAAAATACTAGTAGATCCAGGTGTATTTTTTTCGTTTTCATGGCTACTGATTTCCTCAATTTGTTTGGGAGGTGTAATTTTATTTTGCGTTAGCGCGTAGTTAGCAAATTGAATTTCTTCAAAATGGGTATTGTCTAGTGCAAAAAATAGTTTGAATGTAGTTCCCTTGTCTTTTTCGCTTTCTACTTCAATTTTACCTTTATGATAATCTACAAATTTTCGCACTACTTCTAATCCAATGCCTGTTCCCCCAAAGTATTGATCATTATTGTCTTTGTCCTGGAAGAATCGCTCAAATATGCTGTGAATGTTTTCTTTTTTGATTCCAATTCCGCTGTCTTTGATGATAACTTCAAGCGCACCTTGAGGCCAATCTTTGTCTATTAACGGCAATATGATGCTGTCTTTGTGATGTCGGATTTCAACTGTTATCGCCCCACCTTCTTTCGTTGCTTTAAAAGCATTTGATATTAGATTAAATATAATTTTTTCTATCATGGAAGCATCTGCCCACATAAACATTTCATCATGTTGTGGGTGTATTAATTGTAAGTTGATATTTCGATAAAGCGCCTCCTCCTCATAGTACGAAATAACGTTTTTGACAATACTTGCTACATCTATTTTTTTAACGCGCAATTGAATTTTTCCAAACTGCATTTTTCGAAAATCCATTAGCTCATCAATAAGGCGTTTCATTCTTTTTGTGTTCCGGTGTATTATGCGGTGTTTGGTGCGTACTTCTTCCGGCAATGTTACTTCATCTGGTGAGGAAAGTAATGACTCCAAAGGATTTAAAATTAGCGTAAGCGGTGTTCTAAACTCGTGCGAGATATTAGTGAAAAACTGCATTTTTTTAAGATGAAGTTCTTCAGTTTGTTCGCGTTGATTTCGTTCAAGTTCTAATTTTCTTCTTTCTAAAATCCGAAGCCTTATCAACCTTGAAATATAAAAGCTTAGTGCCAAAATGATAATCACGTAGCTTATCTTAGCTCCAATTGTTAACCACCAAGGCGGTGTTACTTTAATAAAAATATCTTTAGAATTTTCCGTCCAAACGCCATCATTATTTGATGCTTTTAGCTTAAACGTGTACTTTCCGGGTTTTATGTTTGTGTATGTAGCGGTACGTAGCTTATTGACATAATTCCAATCGGCATCAAAGCCCTCCAGCATATAAGCATATTTATTTTTTTCTCCTCTTGTTTGGTTAACTCCAATATAGTCGATGGAAAAAGAAGATTGATTGTGATTTAAAAATAAGGAATCTGAAAACTGAATGGTTTTTCTTAGCGGACCTTCTTCAGTTATGGACACGCGCTTGTTTCCAATCTTTAACTGCTGAAACAAAATTTTTGGAACATTTATATTATTATTTATCGTATTAAAATCAAAAAAATTAATTCCTTCGCTTGTCCCTAAATACAAGGTGTTGTTCTCTGTTAAAAAAGCACTACGATTAATTTTCATACTTAACAGCCCATCATTGGACTCAAAAATTCTAAATGTTTCGTTAGTCTTATTGTATCGAATAAGGCCATTGTCTGTTCCAAGCCAATATAGCCCATCAAAAGATTGTGTTATGGAGTTCACGGTCATATTACGAAGCTCACTTCCTTTGCCATGCCACTCAAATTTTTGTTCGTTAAAAGAGTAACTAAATAGCCCGTAGCCATCAGTCCCAATCCATATGTTTTTATTGGTGTCTTCATAAAGTGAGAAAACAATAAATGTGCTAATAGCCCCTTCCGATGCAGCTTTAATTTCATCATTAAAAGCGCTTACAGAATTGTTTTTTTGATTATAACGATAAATCCCTCTCCGTGTGCCTAGCCAAACATTATCATCCTTATCGACAACTACTTTTCGAATATTTCCATTATGTAGCCCTGCATTCTGAAACGCCTCACCATTAAAGTGTTTTAAGGCATTTGTTTTTAAGTCATAAGACAATAACCCCCCTAAAAAAGTTCCAATCCATATAATTCCTTTTGAGTCCTCAGAAAAACTTACAATTCTATTTGATATAAGTGTTTTGGGAAAAGTTTTGGTGCTAATGTTAATAAACCGCTTCGATCCATTTTTAAGTAAATAAATTCCATTGTACCATGACGCTACCCAGACGTTCTGATTGCTATCAATAAACAAAGATGGCGTGTCAAGATTGTTTAACCCTGTCGCTATTTCGTTGTTTGGATCATTCAAGTGCGTGTACGATTTATTTTCTGGATTATATACATATACGCCCTTGTCAATACAGCTAAACCACAAACGTCCTAACGTATCTTTTGCAATAGAAGAAACAGATGAAGGAAAAGGAGTTACGTCGTTAGTGCCGTCATTCTGAAGGAAACTAAATTTAAAATGATAGGGATCGTATTTATCGACGCCTTGGTCATAATAACCTAACCATATTCTATCATTTATGTCGCTGTGAATTGTCCATACAGAGTTCGATTGAATACTAAAAGAGTCACCGCTCCCTTTAATATACCTGTTTAAAATTTCCCCTTTATCTGTAAGGACAAAAAGGCCATCATTTTCAGTACCGCACAGCATCATTCCGCTGCTGTATTTTTTTATAGTGAACACTCTTTTGGTGCTTATCGGGAAGTGATCTACGTCTAAATAATTTACTTCTTTTGTGCTAATTTTTAAAACACCATTTTTAACCGTTCCAGCCCATATATTACCAAACGCGTCGGACTCAAGACTTAGAATTTCATTTGATAGTAACGCTTCATTTTTTATCACCCTATCCGAAATTTTCATAAGCTTCAGTGACGTAAAGCTGAGTTGCATGATTCCCAAATTAGTACCTACCCATATTCGTTTTAACTGATCGATAATAAGCGCATTCACTTGTAGGGTATTTTCATCAATATCTAGTACTGCTTTTTGAAACTCTTTTGTTAGTGTGTTAAACACATAAACTCCTTCTTGATGTGTTCCTAATATGATGTGTGTGTCATCAAGCATTGCCAATGCATGGATTGGTAGTATTTCATTTTTTGGGTTAAAATGAGCGAAGGTGTCGGTTTGTTGATTGTATAGGTTGAGTCCATTATTTGTTGCAATCCAAACGGCATTATCCTTCCCAATATGTATATCATAAATTTCTGAGCTGGATAAACCTGAACTAATGTTTACATCGTGCTTGAAAGTTTCTACGTCTACTCCGTTATATTTTTTTAAACCACCTCCATACGTTCCTACCCATAACTGATTAATGGAATCATTTACAATACATGTAATCGCACGCTTTCCGATGTCTTCATTTGTTTTCACAAATAGAAAGGGCTGCTCTTGTGCAAAAACCAAATTTCTCACAAACACCAAACACAGAATTACATAACAAATTTTGTTCATTTAAATAAACTCAATAGATTAAATCTTTTATTTAGGCTTTAAAACTATAAATATTAATTCATAATTAATAAATAAAGGGCATTATTTTTTAATGTGCAGCTGCCGATGAATTAAAAGTACTATTTTTATTGACATCTATTTAACTAAAAAATATGAAATTATTGTTCGCTTATATTCCCGTTTTTTTAACCCTTCCGTTTTTATTTGCAAGTGAACAAGCAGTTTCTCAAGCGCCGATACAGCCCAATATTGTTATTTACCTCTCAGATGATCAAAATGCATGGGATTTTCGAACTTTTGGAAACACGCAAGTAGATACTTCACACATTGATCGTCTTGTGCGAGAGGGAATGACCTTTTCTAACGCCTATACAGCTCAGGCGATATGTGCGCCAAGTCGCTCTCAGCTTTTCACAGGTCTTTTCCCGATGCGCAATGGATGTATGGCAAATCATCTGCCAGTGAAAAACGTGACGGACATAAATGACTATTTTAACGCTATTGGCTATGAGGTTATTTTGGCAGGTAAAGGACATATTAAGCCTGCTAAGGTGTTTAATTGGACTCATTTTTATCATACCATTGATAACAGGTTGCTTCCGATTAACAATGTTAAAAACTATATTGAAAATTCAACAAAGCCGTTCTGTATCATTTTTGCATCCGACCTTCCACATGGTCCATATCCAAAGCAAAATGATTATGTAGATAAACCACTTGACTACGATCCTTCAGTCAAAAATTCAGCACGAAAAATAGCGCGTAATAAGTCGGGTTATTACCAAAATATAGCAGACGACAATGCACAACTTGGCCAGGTTCTTTCAATGCTTGAAGCACTTTCAGTTCTTAATAACAGCTTTTTTATGTATTTATCTGACCATGGATTAAAAGGAAAATGGAGCGTGCGTGAAACGGGTTTAAAAGTCCCTATGGTAGTACGCTGGCCAAATCAAATTAAACCCAAAACACAAAGTGATCAATTAATTACATTAGTAGATATATTACCCACATTGCTTGAGATTGCTGGAGGAAGTGCCCCATCAAATATTGATGGGAAAAGTTTTCTATCAATTTTAAAGGGGCAAGAAAATAAAATTCGGGATTATGTATATGGGATTGCAACACGCCAAAATATCCAAAGTTGCTACGTTTTTCCATCCCGATCTGTTCGAAATTCCCGATATAAATATGTGCGCAATTTTAATTCTATGGAAGTTGTCGAACAAAACATGAGTAGTAATCAAGCTGTAAATGCCTTTATTAAAAGAGGCGCACAGGCTTTTCCAAATGTTCCCTTTGAAGAGTTATATGATTTAGAAATAGATCCTTTTGAGCATCGAAATTTAGTTAACAACGAAGAATATTCAATTATCAAAAACCAATTAGAGAATCAATTATTTCACTGGATGAAACAGCAAAATGATTTTTTGATTAATAATAAGATGCCGCTTATAAAACCAACGTTGCATCCAATCGATAGAATATCTAAATGGAATAAACCTCCAAAATCATTAGTTAGAACATTAACCGAAGAAGACTATTTGTCCCTTCATTATTGAATGAAACTCTTGTAGTAGTTTTTGCACTATTTATTACAATTAGCATTCAACGACTATGATATATTTGAATTATTACTAAACTAAAATTCATGTTTTATAGCAAACTTCCAATTTTTTTAGGCTTACTTTTTTGTTCATTGTCTATAACTTCTTGTAGCCAACTGACTGAAAAATTTAATTCAAATCCGGACTTTTTAAACACTCCTTTGGTTAGCAAAATATATACAGCTGATCCTTCTGCACATGTTTTCAATGACCGTATTTATATATATGCCTCACACGACATCGAGTCTGGTGGAATAGAGGATGATAGTGGAAATCATTTTAATATGATTGATTATCATGTGCTATCAATGAATTTGGATGGAAGCGATGTTACAGTACATCCTGTTGGTCTTTCTGTAGACGATGTTTCATGGGCTAAAAGTAAGTTTTGGGCACCAGATGCTGCGTACAAAGACGGCACATATTATCTTTATTACCCTGCAAAAGACGGCGATAATATTTTTAGGTTAGGAGTTGCTACTTCGTCAAAACCCGAAGGACCATTTACGCCTCAGCCAGCACCCATGAAAGGAAGTTTTAGTATTGATCCAGCTGTTTTTATTGATGATGATGGAAGCGCTTATATTTATTTTGGTGGTATTTGGGGTGGCCAACTGCAACGCTGGGAAAGCGGATCTTATGACCAAAATGGATCTTTAAAAGACATGGGTGTTCCAGACAACCCAGCCATATTACCTCGAATGGCAAAACTCACTAACGACATGCTTGAGTTCGCTGAAGAAGTTAAATCCATTGAGATTTTAGACAAGCAGGGCAACCCTATTTTGACAAAAGATTTAGACCGCCGCTTCTTTGAAGCTCCCTGGATTCATAAACACAATGGTACATATTATTTGAGTTATTCTACTGGCGATACACATTTGTTGGCATATGCCACTGGTGATAACCCATATGGACCTTTTACTTATCAGGGTGTATTGAACGAGCCTGTCCAAGGATGGACAAATCACCACTCAACCCTAAAGGTTGGCAATCAATGGTTTTTGTTTTATCACGACACAGAAATTTCAGGCAAAACACACCTTCGTAATGTTAAATTCACCACATTCAAGCATAACGAGGACGGCACAATAGATCCAATTAAAACCTATTTTGGTTCCGATTGGAGATTTTAACAAGACAAATTAGCTTTAAATTAATGTATATTTTGTGCGATGTTTCTTGTGCGATTAAGCCATTAGCTGCAAATAGGAGTTATTAGAAAATTATTAAAACAACCACATTTAAAACCAAAATTATCATGCAAAAATCATATTTATTAAAATTAACTTTAGTTGCCACATTCGGTGGTTTACTCTTTGGTTACGATACGGGGGTCATCGCTGGAACTGTAGGTTCCTTGGATGCTTTTTTTATTGAACCTAAAGGATTAGATGAATTAGCCGCAAGTTCGTTAAAAGGATGGCTTGTTTCGATTGCTCTTATTGGGTGTATCTTAGGTGGTGCTATTGCTGGGCTAATAGGGAAGAAATTCGGCAGAAAAAGAGGACTGGTAATCGCCGGCTCTCTATTCTTTATTTCAGCACTTGGTTCTGCGCTTCCTGAAATATTTATACAACCGCTTGGACAAGGCAATCATACGCTTTCTACCGTTTTTATGATTTACCGATTTATTGGGGGTATAGGAGTAGGTATCGCATCTATGTTATCACCGGTTTATATTGCTGAAATCGCTCCAGCTAAAGACAGGGGTAAATTGGTTTCGTATAATCAGTTGGCCATTGTTGGTGGTTTTATGGTGGTTTATTTTGTGAATTATTTTATTGCTTTAAGTGGAGACGATACATGGCTCAATGACATCGGCTGGCGCTATATGTTTGCTTCAGAATTAGTTCCGGTAGGTATTTTCTTGGCACTCTTATATTTTGTGCCGGATACGCCGAGATCTTTGGTGTCTCACAACAAAGAAGCAAAAGCATTAGAGATTCTAAAAAAAGTGAATGGCGAAAGTGAAGCTCAAAGCATTTTGGCGGATATTAAAAACACCCTTGTTGTTAAAACAAATAGCGCATTCACGTATGGTTGGGGTCTTGTCATCATTGGTGTTTTACTTTCTATATTTCAGCAGTTTGTGGGGATTAATGTTGTTTTGTACTATGCACCAGAAATTTTCAAAACCCTTGACTTGGGTACAGATGCCGCCTTATTGCAAACCATTATAGTTGGAATTGTAAACTTTCTATTTACAATTATCGCTATTAAAACAGTTGATAATTACGGGCGAAAGCCCCTTATGCTCATTGGAGCAGTGGGAATGGCAGTTGCCATGATATCCTTAGGGTTTGCATTTTATGCCGAAATAGGTGGATATGCAGCTCTTATTTGTATGATGCTTTATGTAGCTGCATTCGCATTGAGTTGGGGTCCTGTTACTTGGGTGCTACTCTCCGAAATATTTCCAAACGATATTCGAAATAAGGCCATGCCTATAGCTGTAGCGGCACAGTGGCTTTCCAATTGGCTGGTTTCCGCATCCTTCCCTGTGATGAATGAAAATTCTTACTTGGTTGACACTTTCAATAACGGTTTCGCGTACTGGATTTATGGTGTCATGTCTATATTGGCAGCGGTATTCGTTTTGAAATTTATCCCTGAGACAAAAGGAAAAACGTTAGAGGAAATGAATAGCCTTTGGAAGAAAAAATAAGTTGCGGTATAGAGTAAATAAGCATACTGTACGCTACTAAAAATAAAACCACCATTACAGCTTTGATTGAAATGGTGGTTTTTTTGTGCTTATTTTTTAATAAAGCGAATGCTTTTTGTTTCCCCTTTGGTGTTCGTCACTTGAATTATATAAATGCCAGTCTTAAGGGTTGAAATATGTACTATAGTGCGGTTCATTTTTCTAAGTTGCTTTACCAAATGCTTCTTACCTAATAAATCATAAACTGCAATGCTTTCATTGTTTTTTAGGTTAATAAGATTCAACATGTCCGCGGCTGGATTGGGATAGACATAAATTGAAGATGCTTCGTCTACAATGTCTTCATTTGATAATGAGGTGTCAGCAGTATATTCATAAGCCCCAATATCAACTACATTTCCGGAGTTCGTAAAATCTACTTCACCAGCACCCTCGCTGACCAGTGAAAAATCATCTACAAAATAATCAACACCCGTCCCGCCGCTTACTACAGGTCCTTTTACATATAAAAAACTTTGGTCGTTTTGAGTATGTGTAAAATTATCTGTCAGCAGCACCCATTCATTTGCTGTTGCGGTTGCACTCGCTAAGTTTGTATACGTGTCTGCGTTTTCAGCTGTAGTTGCTCCATTGACAGTTGACTTCACTGTTAATTGAACTGTTCCACTTCCTTCAGCCAATTTTACCCAAACATAAAACGTATAGGTTTCTCCAACTGTAAGCAAATCATTTAAAAAGATTCTAGGACTGTGGTAGTTTGCGGATCTGCCTGATGTTTTTAAGCTTTTGCTTCCTGTTCTAGCCGTTTCTGTACTTTGTACTACCGTTATATCACCAAAATTTGACCAGCCACCTGCAGCAGTTTCAAAACTACTTGATGACATCACATCTGTATCGTCTTGAACAATAGGCCTCGAGTTTCCGAGTATATCTTTTGTGGGCGAATAGTCCGAGCTACCTGCATCAATAGCTGGTGAGTTTGCCAATAAAGAAAAATCGGTACTATCAAGATAACCTGCCCACCCTGCGATAGTAGTAGCATCATCGTTCAAAGTAGGAGCATTCACAAATAATGGGTCAATGTTAATTTGATTTGCCGGCTCTTGATTTCCAGGATATGCAACAGTGCCATTCAAAAAAATATTATTTGTTGCAATTTTAGTTCCATCATTATTTATGCTTTCAGTGCTTGGATTGTCTACATTATTTAACTTCAGCGCAGAATAATCGGAATTACGCGTAACTACTATATTGTTTGCCACTGTTACATTATGGACATAATTAGCTATAATTCCAGCTACTTTTTGTCCCCCATGCCTAGGATTACCTTCACTCTCAGAAATATTCTGAATAATTTCGTGTACGCCGTTAAAATAAATGGTGTTGTTTCTAATAATTGCAGAACTGTAATTTGATCTGTCAAAATTTATTCCGTTTTTACCATTATTAACACATAAATTATTTTCAAACAAAAAAGTTCCTACATATCCAGGTCTAGGATTGGCATCACTTGGAGAGTGACTGCGCGTGGCATATAACCCTTGACCATCTAAAATGGTTGAATAACCAGCGTTTCCATAGTTGCCACTTGGGGGTTGTCCATTATCTGGAAAACTAGCCATATAAAATGGAATCCGATTCCAGTTATTATAGACCGTATTTCCGCGCATAATCATTTTTATTTCAGTAGTATTATCTTCATCTGTTGTGGCTATTGTTTCTGCAAAAACTATGGCACTTGACGCTGATGAAGTCCACCATGTGGTGTTGTAAACGGTATTATTTTCAATGGTAATATGATCACTGTCATTAAATCGAATTCCCGAACCTGGCGTATCATGAACAATATTATTTCTAATAATTATATGATGATGGTCATCATATCCACCCCAAATACCTTTTCCTGAAAAATAGCTAAGATTGTTGTTTTTTATGCCATCTTTTTCATTGAGGGTAATTCTGTTTCGACGATTCATTATGGCTTGCGTATAGTTTATTGATTGCGAGGGTCCTTCAACTTCAAACCCCTCAACAATAACATAATTAGCATTCGCATCAAGCTTTATTCCTCCCTGGCCATCGAAAATTATCTTTGGAGTATGATTGGGATAATTCTTCAGCGTTATATAACCATCGATAGCATTCCCAGCTTTATTTATTGTTACCACATGAGGGTTATTTAAATTTGAACCGCTATTATACACATAGGTATTGCCAGCTGAATCAACAAGACCAGTAGTGTCTTCATAAAATGAAACAACTGGAGTGCCTGCGTTTCCGTCCTTATATTCCCCTTCCATAACAAAAACGGTACCACCAGCACTTACCTCAGCAATTCCCTTATTGATGGTTGCAAATGGTGCATTTTCTGTTCCGTCATTTGAGTCGTTACCCAACAATGCAGAAACGTAATAATCTTGTGCTGACAGGCTAAATGTAGCTAAGCAAAACATGAGTAAGTAAGTAAGAAAGCAACTTTTTTGTAAATATGATTGTACTGTCATTTGGTTTTTTTTATAAAAATGGTCACATAATAGCAACCAATATTGCTAAAATATTTTAAGTAAACACTTCCTTTTAAAAGATTTGTGTTAAATGCTATAAACATTTGGAGGTTGTATAAATATTGATTGGTTTTTAGGGAAAACTAGTACTTAAAAATACGAATGAAGCAAATGTTATACTGAATAATTCAAAAGTTGTAAAAATTTCACACGCTTGATTGATATATTTATATTCACAAAACTACAACCAAATGAAAAACTACATAATTATACTTTTGTTTATGCCATTAGCGGTTTTTTCGCAAGGAAAAATGCTTAGTGGAACCGTAAATGATGACATGGGAAACCCACTTCCAGGAGCAACTGTTCAGGTTAAGGGCTCTGAGTCAATTGGCTCAATCACAGATTTTGATGGTAATTTCACAATCACCTTGAAAGACAACGCTACTAAAATCATTGTTTCATATGTGGGTTTTGTCGATCAAGAAGTTGACGTTGCTAACCAAAGCAATATAACTGTTTCTCTTTCTGAGGATGTTTCTGAATTAGATGAAGTTGTTGTTATTGGATATGGTACGGTACTTAAGAAAGACATAACAGGATCTGTATCGTCTGTTAAAGTCAGTGAGACAATTTCACGCCAATCTACTACTGTCGATCAATTACTTCAAGGTCGTGCAGCTGGTGTAACTGTTGCTCAAAACGCAGCAAACCCAGGAGCAGGTATTAGTGTTCGCGTACGCGGAACTAGTAGTTTGCGCGGAAACAACGAGCCGCTATATGTTGTTGATGGAATCATTATTTCTTCTGCAGGCGAAGATGTTGTTGCCACTGGAGGTGGTAATACAGGTCAAGAGCAACAAAATGGACTAAATGGTATTAACCCAAGAGATATTGAAGATATTCAAGTTCTTAAAGATGCATCTGCAACAGCAATATATGGATCGCGTGGTGCCAACGGGGTAATTCTTATCACGACAAAAAAGGGAACACCCAACCAAACAAAATCAAACATTTTTATAAACACGTCGATGCGTAGCATTACCAAACAATACGATGTTTTAGACGGGCTGGAATATGCACGCTATAGAAATGAGTCCATATTAAGAACCACTACTAGCCAACAACCGCAATATCATATTGAGGGCAATAATATTTATCCCTTTATAACTGAAGAAGGTGTGACAATTGTTGCAAACGTTCCAGCCCTTCAGTTCAATTGGCAAGAGGAGTTGTTTAGAACCTTTACAAGCTTGAGCGTAGGCGGTTCTGTATCAGGCGGAAGCGACAATGGAAATTATTACTTGTCTGCTGGTATGAACGATCAGACCGGCTTGGCTAAAAACTCCAGTTTCAACAGTGGAGATATTCGTCTTAATTTAAATCAAAACCTAAGTTCAAAAATTAAGCTTCAAACAAGGCTAAGTGGGTTTTTTAGTAAAACCGATTTTGCTGAGGGTGGCGATTTAATTGGCGGTTCAAATCAGAGTTTTATTCGTAACGCCATATCTTTTAGACCCTTATTAACTCCGGAAGACTCCAATATTCAGTATGATGATTTGGAAACATCAAATCCACTTTCTTGGATTGATGATTATGATGACCTTTCAAATGAAAATCGCTTTTTTGGATCCTTAGCCTTAACCTTTGATTTGGGTGTTAAGGGCTTGAGTTACCAAGTAAAGGCAGGAGGTAACATACGTTCAAAAGAACGCCGTCGTTTCTTTGGATTAACTACGTTCCAAGGAGTTAACTCAGGAGGGCTGCTTCAAATAATGAATCTTAAATCAACATCATATCAGGTTAACAATACGTTTCAATTCAATAGATCTTTTAGAAAACAACGAATCAATGCTGTGGTTGGGATAACTTATGACAGACGCGAAAATAAAAACACTACATATGCTGTTCAAGACTTTGTATCTGCTGAAAAAAGAACTGAACAACCGTTTTTGGGTCAGCTGATTTCTTCACCACTTTCGAATTTAGACACAGAGCAAACTTTGTTCTCATTTTTAGGTCGCGCAACCTATAGCCTGAACAATAAGTATGTGCTAACTGCCAGTTTCCGTAGAGACGGGGTTTCAAAATTTTTAGAATCTGAGCGCTACGGATTTTTCCCGTCGGGGGCTTTTTCTTGGAATTTAGATCGTGAATCTTTTATAAAAAAATTAAATGTGTTTGACCAATTAAAACTTCGCATCGGTTGGGGTCAAATTGGTAACCACGGAATTGGCGCATACGGGACCTTGTCTAATTATGGAATCAATTCCTCCGTGCTTTATGGCAATGTGGATAATGGAACAAGCGTACCTTTATTGTTAAACAACATTGCTAACGCCTCACTTACTTGGGAAACTACAGAACAATCAAATATTGGTTTAGATTTCTCTTTATTAGATGGCACTATCACAGGAACGGTTGATGCCTATGATAAAAGGACAAAAGATTTATTGTTAAATTCACAAATTGCACCATCCACAGGCTTCCAAAGCTTACTTGTTAACAGAGGTGAGCTTTCGAATAAAGGACTTGAGGTTGCACTTCAATTCTCGCCCATAGCCAAAGAAGACTTTCAACTCTCTTTTGGCGGAAATGTTGCCTTTAATAGAACAAGAATAGAGGCGTTACCTACTCAGCCATTAGCACCAATTTTATTAAATGGTAGTTACGTTCAACGCAGATTTGTCTCCGGAAACGCTATTAGTAGAGGGAATCATTTCAAATATCCTGCAAACATATTTATTGAAGGAGAGGAATCGGCTGTATTTTATGGATATCAAACAGATGGGATTTATCAAGAAGGAGATACCTTCATAGGTTCTGCTCAAGCTGGAGATATAAAAATAATAGACCAGAATGGTGATGGCGCTATTACCAATGACGATAGAACTGTTATTGGAAACCCCAATCCAGATTATACATTCGGATTTAATTTGTCTGTTACCTACAAGCAATTTACCCTGAGCGCTTTATTAAATGGTGTTTACGGCAATGATATTGTTAATGGAAACTTATTACAGCTTGGTAATGCAGAGGGATTATCAAGAAATATTTTAAAGACCGCTTATCACAATGCTTGGCGTCCAGAGCGTCCTTCGAACTCACACCCTAGAATTGGATATTCCGTAGTGGGTAATCCCGAGGAAAGAGCTATCTCGGATCGATTCGTTGAAGACGGAAGTTTTTTACGTCTCAATAATATAACACTGGGGTATGATATTCCAATTAAAGGTAAAAGTCCTTTTAAAGGGGCAAACATTTATCTAACAGGTCAAAACTTACTCACATTCACAAACTACAGTGGATATGACCCAGAAATCACAAGTTTTATGTGGACGGGTCTTATCACAGGCGTGGACTGGAATGGACCTCCTAATGCACGAAACTTCTTGTTAGGCTTAAACTTAAATCTATAAACTATGTTGATAAATACAATACCACCGATAAATATAAATGCGAAGCAACTTTTGAAGAACTTTTGCTTTGCCTTGACACTTGTTGTTTTGTCCTCTTGTGATTTAGATGAATCTCCCCCATTTTTAGACCAATCTATTTATCAAGATCCACAAAGTGCTGAAGCTGCACGCGATGGTGTCTTTGCTGCTTTGGCATCTTATGACGCCCAAGAAAGACGCTTATTTGTAGAGAACGGATTTTCCGGACTTTTTGTTACCAGAAGAAATGGAAACAGATTGACTTCTCAATGGAATGCAAACTTGTTCAAGTTAAAGCCAAACGACGATACTGATACACAAGGCACTTGGTCTGGCTTATATAGTTTTATTACTAGGGCTAACACTGTTATTGAAAATTCAATGTATGATATCAATACAACTGACCAAGACCAAATACGAATCAATGCTGTTGTTGGACAGGCATATTTTGCAAGAGCATTGGCTTATTTTAAACTCACGCGTTTGTGGGGAGATATCCCGCTATGGTTGAATGTGCCAGATGAAAACAACGTTAATAAAGCGGTAAGCACTTCAAAGGAAGTGTATGCGCAAATTATTGCGGATGCTACCTTAGCTAGTCAACTGATTACAGATGAGAATGCAACAGTCGGTTACCCCAAAGGATATGCTGCAAATATGTTACTTGCTAAAGTTTATATGACATTGGCAACTAATCCTTCACTTCAAGAAGATGGAAAATCTGAAATGGATTATTGGAATTTGGCTTATGTTGAAGCCAAAAAGGTCGAGGGTCAATACGCACTTGTTGATGATTATGCAACCCTGTTTGACGGTAAAAACGAAAACACTTCCGAGTCTATATTTGAGCTTCAAATAAGTAAGGATGCGGCTAATTCACAAATGGGTCGTAATTATTCGCCTTGGAAATTCAAAGCTGGTGCAGCTTTTGGTTGGTTTTCTGTAGCTGCAGATGTGTATGATACTCATGCTGCAACTTATCCTTCAGATCCGCGTCTTGCATCAACGTATTTACATGAATACAACCGAATAGACAATGGATCGCCTGTGCGCGTTTACCCCACAAATGCTTCCAGAAATAATTTTGGATCCGCATTTCCATATTTTTTCAAATACGCTGAAAAAGACACTTCAAATTCGAATCAATTTAACAGCCAAAACATCATTGTGTTCCGTTATGCAGACTTGTTGTTGATGCTCGCAGAGATATCAAATGAACTACAAAAACCAGATGCACTTGATTATGTCACAGCAGTCTTGCAAAGATCCGGTCAAGTTCCACACGCTGGATATTTAGGCGACCAAGATAGTTTTAGAAACGCCATTATGCAAGAATATCGATTTGAGCTTTTAGGTGAAGGCGACGACGCGCACAACAACCGGCGAAGAGGATATGCATACTTTTTGGAACATACCATAAACGCGCATAACAATAACCCAAATTTTAAGGCTTCGGTAGATATACAACTTAATGATGTGGAGTCTGAAGTCATGTTTCTGCAAATACCACTAAACGAAAAGAACACAAATAACCTTATAAACTAACCACAATGAATACGTCTAAAAGCTTACTTTTAATTCCTTTGTTTTTCCTAGTTTTTATGCTAGGATGTGAAGACAAAGAGACCGTGATGTCTCCATTTGAACAACCTGTTTTAAGCAGTAACGATGGGTCATTAACTTACGCGGCAGCTAATACATTTCCAGTGCTTGGTACAATTACAGGTACTACACCCACCTTTTCTACAGATGTGCCATACCGTTTTCGTCTGATTGAAGTTTCTTCACCAACGAATAGCACCTACACGTCAAATTCCTTCTCGATTGATGTTGATACAGGGGTTATTAGTTATAATAATAATAATAATTCCATATCAGCAGGAACGTATTCTATAGATGTAGGCGTATCGAATATTAACGGATTGGCTATTCACCAAGATGTTTTTAATTTAACCGTTCTTGATGTACCTATAACCTTAAGCGTTGATGAGACAACTGTTGATGCAGGAATTTTTCAAGAAGGAGTTGTTGCTACGGTCTCATATACTGATGCTTCAGCTGATGGTGTCGTAGATGACAGTAGTGTTAAATATACACTTGTTAACCCACCAGCAGGCTTTACAATTGATGAGGATACAGGAGAAATTTCTAAGGGAAGTGGTGCTGTTTCAGGAGATAATTTTCTCTCTGTTGAAGTAGAATCTAATGTTGGTAAAGTTGCAGCAACTAATCTTGTAAATATTGTTGTAGGAGATCCACCAACAATTGAACTTTTTAAGAATGGTACTACTACAAGCCTAGCTAAGGTTGTGCTTTCCCCTTATTCCACATACACAACTGACGCGCCAGTTGTCGATGGAATGGTTCCAACAAGTTGGGAGATTATTTTCCCCAAATCGTTGGTGAATAACGAACCCGATGTAGCCGCAGGTGAGGAAGCTATCGATTATTCTAACTATTTCAGTGTGGAAGATGCTACGGGTAAGGTAACCGTGGCTGCCGACGCAGACCTTCCCTTAGGCGTTCACGTACTTAGTCTAAAGGCAACAAATGCTACGGATAGCGAATTTACATTTGATGACATTCTAACGTTAGAAGTTGAGTTGCGTTGGGAAACCACACCCATTTATGAAAATGACTTCAGTGGTGGAGCAGGAACACAAATTACGTTCCCATCTCTAAATGGGGCTTCATCTGCATTTGTTCATGTGCCAAATCATGGAAGAATTGCAAAGCCAGTGTTAAAATACCAATGGGCCAATGCTCCTACGGATGCCGCTGTTGAACTTGAAATTCCTGTTGAAGGGACGGATATTAAAAAACTCCGCGTTTCTTTTTGGGAAGCATTTGGATACGGTACTGTCATTATTGATCGATATAACAAAACGCTTGCTCAATACCAAAGTACGGATGGAACGAATTCCTTGGATACATCTACATGGACAGATGTCATGGGTGTGTCCGACTCGTCTTGGTCTACTGCTCCACAATGGGGTGCTCTTTCTGTAGCAACTCCTGACGCCTTTAACGAGGTTAGCGGTAAACTTGTTCAAGTTGCTCCAGATACCAAAACTGTCTACTTATACTGGCGATTCTTTAGAAAGGATGGACAAGCACACAACAATGGGCAATATTTGCTTAGAAACTTTTTTATTGAAGGTGCTAAAGCCTTTCCTGCAGAAGAACAATAAATAAAAAAGATAAAATAAATAACATGAAATACATATATATACTCGCGTTATTGGTTTTTCCAATAACACTAATTCACGCTCAAGAGGAGCTAATTCTAAATCAAAGTTTTGATACTGATGCCACAAATTGGACCGCTGTCAACCAAGCTGAAACACTTCCGAGTGGTTGGGACGGTACTGTAAACCATACAGAGGGTGTCACTAGCGGTTCGTTTAAGTTATCTGAAGAGTTAGGTTATAATGCACATATAAAACACGACCAATTTACTGCAGCCACGATAAAAGGAGTTGGTGGTGCAGGAGACTATGTGATTAGCTTCTGGATATATGGCGCACAAGGAAACAGAGTCAAAGTTGATGTAGGGAATGGTGTTGGGGTCACCGTTAATGCGGTGTTTACTGAAAATTTATATAATGGAGATCAAGGAAAAATAGAAATTCAAACTGCGGATACTTGGCAATTTGTGACTACTACTGTTACGTTAGCAAATACGTGGGCAACGCTAAAAATATTTAGCATTAAACCAGATACTACAATATATATCGACGATATAAGCGTTAAACGCAGTGTTTCTGAAATGCCTGCAAGCGGTAATTTAGCTACAGGTTGGTATCCAAACAATGCGACATCTACAGTAGACTCAAGTACTGGAGTGCATACGCTAAATATGGATAATGCTAACCCACAATTAAAGAGTTGGGACTATACCGTAGATGCAGATGTGAGTAAAATGCTAACAGTACAGTTGAAAAACAATTCAGTAAATGAAGGACTTACCATAATGCATGCTAAAGCTGACGGCTCTGGCACAAGATATTTTACTACGCCAATTACCACTAACGATGCAGCGGTTCAAACCTATGAAATTGATTTGACCAATGCGAATTGGGCTGGTACAATGTATCCGATTACCCTATTCGTTAGACAAAGTAATGGCAGCGGTGGTTATACATCGGCAGATCAAAACGGAACTGTTGAATTTCATTCTATTACGGTTTCTCCAACGGCTTCGGTAGCTGAAAACCATCAGTCAACTATTGTGCTGTATCCAAACCCAGCGGATACATATTTTATTGTTGATAATGCAGCAGCAAATGATAGGTTAGAAATCTATAACGTTGCTGGTAAGTTAGTTAAGTCGTTAGTTATTCAATCTAACAATGAGAGAATCAGTATTGAAGACTTGACGAGCGGTATTTATTTCGCAAAAATTAACGCGAGAAAAGCACTTAGACTAATCAAAAAATAAACGAACTAAACAATCCCAGAGTGATTATCGCTCTGGGTTAATTTTAAAATCAATATGAAAAATTTAATCACTTTTATCTGTTTAATGGTTTTTGCTTTATCTGCACAAGCCCAAGAACCAACAAAATATCAAAAAGGAAGAGCTACTCTTTTTTCCACTTATATTGCCGACAAAATGGACTTGAATGAAGCTCAAGAAAAGGTAGTATATAATGTCATGTTGGAACGAGTCGTGAATGCAAATGCTAAAATCAAAGCAAATAAAAACATATCGAAAGAAGAAAGACAAGCTGTTTATAAGTCCGAATATGCAAATGCACAACAAAAGTTAGCAGCAGAATTTGGAAAAAAACAAGCACAAAAAATGATGCTTATGAGTAATGAGGCTAGGAAAAATGCAGATAAGAAATAAACGTTTACAAGCTACAATAACCAATGCTAAGAACCTGCTGCTAATTTTAGTAGCGGGTTTTTTAAGCGCTCAACAGACACCACAAGAGTTAGTTGCCAAAATGGGGCGTGGAATAAATCTTGGAAATGTTTTGAGTGCACCAGTTGAAGGAAATTGGGCTGGAGCTGCTACCGAACAATACTTTCAAGAAGTAGCACAAGCGGGCTTTACCAACGTACGTATTCCCATTGATTTTTTTGGTAACAGAACTTCGGGGAGTACAACATCTTATAGTTCAAATGAAAACACAACCTTTACAGGCTCAAGATCTGATTTTGTTGTAAGTGCCAGCTACTTAGACCGACTGGAGACCGTAATTGGCTGGGGCTTGGCAAACAACCTTGTTGTTGTTCTTGATTTTCATGGGGCAACGCTCAAATCAGAATTTATTTACACCTTTGACCCAAGTCAAACAGCGTATTATACGCATCCCACTTCCGCAAAACGGGCCGCTGACCTTGCTAAATTTTATTCCATTTGGGAACAAATAGCCAATCGCTTTAATACATATAGCGATGATTTGATTTTTGAGGTGATTAACGAACCTTATTTTCATATTTCTGAAGCAGATATGAACGCCATAAACACTGAGGTAATTTCAATTGTCAGAAACTCGGGCGGGAATAATCCTACACGAAAAATTATCGTCACAGGGGGAACAAAAACAAGCTACGAAGCCATTACTACAATTAGTCCTCAAATTATAAATAATGACGATTATTTGATAGCTACTTTTCACTATTATCGCCCGTTTCAGTTCACTAAATCAAGTGATTATAGGTATAATGATAATAGCTGGGGCACTGCAGCAGATATAAATAATGTTTCAAATGAATTTGATGTTGTTGCCAATTGGGCAGCTGGATTTAATCCCACAGTAGCAGTTTACTTGGGCGAGTTTGGAGCCGATAATTATTACGGATATGACTATTCGGATGGCGATTTAAGACAAATTTCAGCCAACAACCCACCAAACGGTACAGGGTATGCCGATGGAGGTCCAGATCCAAAATCGAGAGTGGCCTATCATGGTTATGTTGCCAATGCAGCAATAGATAAGAATTTTGCCTTTTCAGTATGGGATGCAGGCGGTTCTTCCAATAAAACCATACATTTTAGAAAAGATGCTGGAATGCTTGCTTATGATTTCGACTTCTTTTCCATTAATAGTTTTTCGCCAAAATCTACTTCAGCTAGCACTGTTTTAGAAAGTAGTGCTTGGGTCGATGACGTTAAAAATGCACTCCTGAACCCATATACGCAACCCAGTTGTACTGATTCAGAGGCGTTAAAAAACATGGACTTTGAATGTGGCCACGATACCAACTGGACTTTTTTTGCAAAAAAACCAGAAGCCGCTGGTAGCGTAGCTGCCGATAAAGCAACGTATGAAGATGCGTCATTCAGGTCAAGAAGCGGTTCACACGGCGCAAAAATAAATGTCTTTCAATCTGGAGATTTAAATACCGCTTTGCTGTCCAACATAACTTATAATGCGAATGGAAATTTAGATAACAAGCGTTTGACTTTTTCGGTATATGGAAAGGGGAGTACAGCAGACTTACCGTTCAAATTACGAGTAAAATATAACCAAGGCGCAATAAATTACAGTGTTTCAGCCGAACAGCTATTGGGGATTTCTTACTCCGATTCACCCTATGAGTTTTCTTTTGACGTCCCCGCAGGAACTACATCTATCGAACTTCAACTTATGTGTGGCGCCAATGTTGGAACATACTATTTTGATGATTTTTCGGTTTCTGAGAGTACATTAAGTATTAAAGAAGTTGCTCAGCCAATACACGTTTATCCAAATCCAACACACAATAGTTTTAGTGTTTCATCAAATGCTTTAATGCGTAGCATGTCTCTGTTTGATATAAATGGTAAGCTTCAAAAACACTGGGACATGCCCCAAGTGCATTATGAGCTTTCTTTTTTAAAGAAAGGCTTATATTTTATAGAATACCAAACCGAAAAAAACGCAAATCGAGTTGCAAAAATTATTAAAAAATAATAACGTAAAATTCAAAATCAATCATTAGCCCTATGCAAATTTTCCGCTATCTAGTATTATTCGTTTGCACATATACTATGTGTGCCCAAAATGATCAACCATTAAACGTAGTGTTTATTGCAGTTGACGATTTAAAGCCAACTATCCGCAGCTTTGGTGACAAACTTGCTGTTACACCCAATATGGATTTGTTGGCAAGAAAATCTAGTTTGTTTCTAAATGCACATACGCAGCAGGCCATTTGTAGTCCATCCCGAATAAGTCTGCTAACGGGCTTACGCCCCGACAAGACACAAGTCTATGATTTGAAAACCCGAATGCGTGATAAACTTCCAAATGTGGTTACTATCCCACAGCACTTTAAGCAAATGGGGTATACCACTGCAGGAGTTGGTAAAATATTCGATCCGCGTGGTGTTGACAAGCAGACTGATGCACCTTCATGGTCAAAACCTTTCAAACGCGCACATCAGCTTAAGTATCCAAAAGAATGGGGTTCGCCTGTGATGGGGTATTATCAAAATCAGGAAATAAAGGCCAATATCAAGGCATATCTTGAGGCGAACAACGTCAAAAGCAGTCAAGCAGCGAAGGCATTAAAAGACAAATATAAACCACCTGTTTCTTCAAGTCCTGCGCCAGACGAAGCGTATGCAGATGGCGCCATTGCTGCAGAAGCATTGCGGATGATTGATGACCTGTCTCAAAACAAAGAACCTTTTTTTCTTGCGGTTGGCTTTAAGCGTCCGCATTTACCATTTTCTGCCCCGCAGAAATATTTTGATTTTTACAAGAAAGAACGCTTGCCGCTGGCATCGTTTAGAGCACGAGCTGAAAACACGGGGAAACTGGCATATCATGTCTCGGGTGAATTACGCTCATACGTAGAAGAAGGTCGTGAATATACTACGGATGCCAACAACCAATTAGTCCTAGACGAAGACTTTCAACGTGATCTTATACACGGCTATTATGCTTGCGTATCGTTCATCGATTTTCAAATTGGAAAAATTGTGAATAAGCTCAAAAAAGAAGGGTTGATGGACAATACGATTATAGTAATATGGGGAGACCACGGCTTTCATTTGGGCGATCATCGTTTGTGGAACAAACATTCAAATTTTGAGCAAGCTACTCGTTCTCCACTCATCATTTACAACCCGAAAACACAATTAGCCCAAAAAATTATCTCACCCGCTGAGTTTGTGGATATTTTTCCAACATTGGCAGACATGGCGCAAATAGCTCCTGCAGCAAACCTTGACGGTACCACCTTGTTGCCCCTTATGTTGGGACAGCAGCAGTCTGTTAAAGATTTTGCTGTTAGCCAATACCCAAGAAACCAAAAAATGGGGTATAGCTTTAGAACGGCTTCGTATCGTTACACGCTTTGGATAGATAAGTCCAAGATTGGTCAAAAAATTGCAGATAAAGACATTGTTCAAGAAGAGCTGTTTGACTACAGTACAGACCCGTTGGAAACAAAAAATCATATTGGCTTAGACGGTTATGCAGAAATCTACACTGAACTTAAAAAGAAAGCGTTGACTTTCTTATCACCAGCATCTAAACCACAACCAAAAACATTAGTCAAAATAGACAATAGTGGGATAAAAGATTTATTAACCAGCAATGGCTATGACACTGAACGAGTTTATGTTGGAGCAACGCTTAACCATAGACAACTTAACACCAAGGTTTCCAAATTATTCTTAGACGAGTTTACATACTCTACACCAGAAAACTGTGCCAAGCAAGCACGTATTCACCCCAAACCTGGAGTTTGGGATTGGCGTTTGATTGATGATTATCTTGACTTTGCAGATAAGCACAACATAACCTTACGTATTCATGGTCCAATTAGCCCTCAAGCATCGCATTGGGCAAAAGCAGATAATAGGACAAAGAAGGAATTGGAAAAAAATATGACCGAGTTCTTTACTGCCCTTTGTAAACGAATGAACAAAGAGTCCTCCGTGAAATGGATGGATGTAGTAAACGAAACCATTACTCCAGACGGAAATTGGTTTGAAGAGAAACCAGGAGTAACCCTGTGGGAAAACCCGTGGGAACAAATTGGCAGAGACGAAAACGATGTGCCAGTTTATATTACAAGGGCTTTTGAGATTGCGAATAAATACGCAACAAAAAAAAGTTTGGTGTTTAATCAGCACGGCGGAATGGAGCCTAAAATGTGGGAAAAAGTCAAGGAGACTATATTGTACCTAAAAAAGAAGGGGTATCGTGTAGACGGTTTGGGGTGGCAAGCCCATTTACGAAGCGACAAACCTCTTGCCCTCGACAATAAGCAATTGGACTATTTTGCCGCTCTAATTGATTGGGCGCATCAGAACGGATTGGATTTTCATGTTACAGAAATTGATTATAAAATTTGGGATTCTGTACAAAGTCAAAAAGCCCTTAAAGAACAGGCAGATGCATATGCCAACATTCTTAAAGTTTTACTCTCGAAACGAAATCAAGGGGTAGTTACCTATAATACCTGGGGCATGATAGACGGCTTTAAAGGAAAACATCACGACATGTACCGTTTTATTTTTGATCAAAATCTCAATCCTAAACCAGCATATTTTGCCCTTAGAGAAGCGATTATTCATGCCAAAAAGGATAGTAATTAATTCAACTCAAAATATTAATATCAATGAGAACTAATGTAATCACATGTTTCATGTTGTTTTTCTTTACAACTCTAATCACAGCACAAGAAACAAAACCGCAAAATGTACTCTTCATTATTGTGGATGACCTAAGGCCTGTGTTGCCGACTTATGGCGCTCAACATATTGTAGCGCCTAACATCACCAATTTTGCCAATGATGCTGTTCAGTTTAACAACGCTTTTGTGAATATTCCCACATGTGGTGCATCGCGCGCCAGCATACTAACCGGGATACGCCCAACGAAAACGTACTTCAAAAAATTCACCACTTCTATAAGTAATGATATGCCAGACGCAATCACGTTTCCAGGACTGCTAAAGTCAAATGGATACACCACGATTAGTAATGGTAAAATATCACACAACAGAAATGACATGAAGCATACATGGTCTGAAATATGGCGGCCTAAGGCACGTTTCAATGACCCCGACTATATTGATGAAGCTAGTAGTAAAGCTTTTGATGCAGAAGGAATTCCAGGAGTTTATCCATTTGAAAAACTCGAAACATCAGATGAATCGTATAAGGATGGGAAGATTGCCAACAAAGCAATTAACGATTTAAAAAAATTAAAAGCCAAAGACGCACCTTTTTTATTAGCTGTTGGCTTTTTAAAACCGCATTTGCCGTTTAATGCACCCAAAAAATATTGGGATTATTATGATGCTGAAGACATCAAATTACCCCCAAACAATACTTTTCCAGAAAATGGGCCACGCTCGGCTGGTAATTGGTACGAGTTAGTTAATTATAAAGGCATTCCAAAAGATGTTGAAGGAGCTGCTCGTAATGGTGCCCTACATACGCTTGATGAAGACTTTGCGAAACAGTTAATCCACGGATATTACGCTTGTGTAAGTTATACGGATGCACAAATTGGAAAAGTTTTGAATGCTTTAGATGAATTGGGAATGCGCGATGACACCATTGTCATTTTTACAAGTGATCATGGTTTTAGCTTAATGGAGCATAACCGTTGGTCTAAACATAATCTGTTCAGTGTTGAAAATAGAGTACCTCTAATGATACGCGTTCCTGGGCTTACGCAAAAGTCGCAATCGATGAGTTATGTGGAGCTCATTGATTTATACCCAACTATAGCTGAATTACTAGGACTTGAAGCTCCTGAGCGAGTTGAGGGAACATCACTGGTGAGCAACCTAAAAGATCCAAGCTTAGTTTCAAAATCTATTAGTTTTTCCAGAATTTGGAACGGAGATATGATTTCATCCCCAGAATACTTATACGCTGAATGGACGAGCGAGGATACTGGAGCGATGTATGACAACATGTTATATGATTTAAAGGCAGACTCCCTTGAAATGAAAAACTTGGCAGATTTGCCGAAATACAGACTATTGATAGACAGTTTAAGCCGAAAGATTAAAACAAAAAAGGTGTATTAGAACACATCTGCATAAAGAATTAATGAAACAAATTATGCAACTCCAATCACTTGTTTTTTTAGTATTTATCTCGATGGCAACCCTGCTAAGTGCCAATGCACAGCAGGCCAAAAAAACCAAGGTTTTTTTGTTTGCCGGACAGTCTAATATGGATGGGCGAGGAAATGCAAGTAAGCTTACAGAAGAAGATTTAAATGGACTTTCATTTGCTCAAAAACGTATTCAATTTTACTATAAAGGTTCGGTTCAGAACACAAATGACCCCTTAATTATGGATGGTGTTTTGGATGTCACTGACCCATGGCAATTTGTGAAAGAAAAGTTTAGACTAGAAAAATGTTTTGGACCAGAGTTGTTTTTTGGCATTAATCTATCAAAGGTATACCCAAATCAAAACGTTATTTTCATTAAACGCTCTCAAGGCGGAACTTCGTTGTACGGGGCTTGGAACGCTGAGTGGAGCATTGAAAAGGCGAAGCGCATTAAAGAAGAAAATAAGCCAAAACTTTTTAATGATTTTATCATAACAGTTGATGAGCAACTCTCAAAACTACCTCCAGAAAGCTATGAATTAGCTGGGATGATTTGGGTACAAGGAGAATCAGATAGTGGCAATAAATACGGGTTTTTGCCATCTGAAACATATGGAGAAAATATAAAGAAGCTCATTCAAAAAGTCAGAAAACACTACGACGCTCCAGAACTTCCTTTTTTGATGCTCAACGTTGGTAGTAATAAAGTAGTGCAAGGCATGAAAGATGCGGTTAAAAGTATGCCTAACGTGACCTTAGTCGAAAAAAGCAAAGACCTACTAAACGAAAATTATACGCCTACATATACCCATTATTGGAATGGAAAACCTGCAGGTCATTATAATTATATTGGGATGAAAAAAATTGGCGAACTCTTTTTTGATAGTTACCAAAGCAATTATCGTAAATTTATAGAATGATTAAAATATTATACAAGAGTTTTGGTATTGCGTTCATCTTTTGTCTATTGAGTTGCAATTCCCAAGACAAGCCCAATATCATCTGGCTTGTTAGCGAAGATCAATCCCCCGAATTTTTCCCAATGTACGGAGATGAAACGGTTCATCTTCCACATCTAGAAGCACTCTCAGAGGATAGCATCATTTACGATAATATGCATGCTACAACTCCTGTTTGCGCCCCCGCTAGAAGCGCTATAATTACGGGAATGTACCCTACTACTTTGGGAACTCACAACATGCGTGCCTATAATGAAGGACGCGATACGAATCAACCTGAATTAGGAATCCCTAATTATTCTCCAAAATTCTCGACTGACATCAAACCCTTTACAACGTATTTAAGAGATGCAGGGTATTACTGTACCAATAGCAACAAGCAAGATTATAACTTTAAAATTAGCGAAGACGCTTGGGATCAAACCTGCCGTTATTGTAGTGGAGAACAAAAGGCTAATATCCACTGGCGTAATCGTGCCGAAGGGCAACCCTTTTTTGCCGTGTTTAATTTTCAAATCACACACGAGTCTCAAATTTGGAAACAACAAAATAATAAACGTTATATAACTGCCGATGAGGTCAAAAACATCCCTCCTTATTTTCCAGACGACGCCGTTGTTAGAGAAGATATGGCAACGAATTACAGTAATTTGGTTCGCATGGATAATGAGATTGGGAAGCTTATTGCGGAACTCAAAGCGCAAGGATTATATGAGAATAGTTATATTTTCTTTTACAGCGATCACGGAGGGCCTTTTCCACGGCACAAACGCGCCATATACGACTCGGGAATAAAAGTCCCCCTAATGATTAAACTACCAAAAAGCGAGAAAGCAGGAACACGGAATGATGATCTTTGGAGCTTTGTTGATTTAGCCCCAACGGTATTAGACCTTGCTAAAATAACCTTACCCAGCTACCTGCAAGGCAAATCTATTTTAAACACTAAGACCAAAGCTAGGGAATATCTGGTGGCTGCCGCAGACAGATTTGATGGGCAAGTAGATAGAATTCGCGCTATAAAGAATAAACGATTTAAACTTATTAAGAATTACAATGTATCGCTTCCACATGCGTTGGATGTGAATTACCGCAAGCAAGTACCCATGATGCGACGACTAATGGAACTCAATGAAAAGGAATTATTAAATGCGAACCAAAAGCGATGGTTCCAAACACCAAAATCTCCAATAGAGTTTTATGATTTGGTAGCGGATCCATTTGAACTCAATAATTTGGCTAGTGATTCAAGCTATACGGCTGAAATACGTGCGTTTGAACGTCAGTTGGATGCGTGGATAAAAACAACCAATGATTTGGGCGAACTTCCAGAAAGTGAAATTATTAAATACTCCACGCAATAACGCAACCTTTTGCCAAACGATTGAAGAAATTCAAACCTATTTAATCTAATACAACCGACTTACCTCAGGCTTCTAAAATAGATTAATTGAGCACATAAAAAATTTGGTTCACCAAATTGGTTAACCATTAAGTATTTTCGTAATATTGATTTATGAAATTAATAATAATTACTTGCATCCTTTCAGGGTATTTGTGTATGTCACAAGTATTGTTAGAACCTAACGGCCCTGGAAATACGTATAGCGAAATTACGGCTGTGCTCGCGCCAAATTACAATCCCATTGAAACACCAGATTGTAACCACAGTGCTTTTGGTGATCATATAGACGAGGTTCATGATAACAGCGTCGGCGACTATGTGTTTCGGTTTTATATTCATGTTACACCAGACAATGACCGCTGTATTAAATTTGACCGTCAACGTAACGAAATCAAAACCTATGATAAATCTCCAGAGAATTTATTAGGCGTTGAAGGAGAAAAGGTAATCTATAAATGGGCATTCAAATTGGCAGATGGATTTCAATCCTCACCAAATTTCACGCACATTCATCAATTAAAATCAGTTGGGGGTAGCTATTCAAGCATGCCCATGTATACGCTTACCACTCGGAAAGGCACGCCAGATAGACTGGAACTTCGTTATGCGGAAACAGACACTCAAATCACACTCAAACAAACTGCACTAAGTCCCATGATTGGTGATTGGGTGGAAGTCACAGAAAGAATTGAATACGCCACTACGGGCTTTTATTCTATTGAAATGACCAGCAAATCTACAGGACATCAATTGTTTTATTATGACAATACCGCTGCTGCTGCTCCTAAAGTAAATTGGCGGCCAGGGGGTAGTTTTGTGCGTCCCAAATGGGGAATTTATCGCAGCTTAATTAATGACCAAGACCTTCGCGATGAGCAAGTACTGTTTTCTTATTTTAGCATTGAGGAGGTGTCAAGTTTAAATATATTAGAAGTAGATCAAGGGAGTATAAACGTATTTCCAAATCCAACCTCAGGAGTAGTACACATTTCAAGTATAGATGCAGCACAGACGCAAATATTTGCCATGAGTGGTCAGCTGCTTTTGCAGTCCAATAGCGCGCAAATTGACATAAGTGATTTACCGCCTTCACTTTATTTTTTAAAAGTGTTTGATAAAAACAGCAGCTTGCTCTCAACGCAAAAGGTGTTAAAGTCGAATTAAATATAATTTTTCTATATTTGGAAAACCAAACTGGTTAACCAATTAAACCAATCTTTAAAATGATAACAACAAAAGCAATCCTCCGTGTATTCATACTCATTTTTGTGCTGCACTTACAGGGGTGCACTGAAAATAGTAAGCCAACGCACATAGCAAGTAAGGTCATCCCTTTTTTCCAGCATTGGAATTTAATTTTAGGAGATGGTTCAAATGCGGGTGTCGCAATTGATTATGAAAATAAAGATTTTTTTTACGCTACAGCTGAGGGTGAGGAAGAATGGGTTGTTTTTAAAACACCCAACGCTGGGAACACACACGGTACTTCGAACAATACAAGAACTGAACTAGCGCAGCTAAAAAAGTGGTCGCCTCTAATCGATGCAAAATTGGATGCGACACTAAAAGTAATGAATGTTGCAAGTACAGGCGATGCGCGGGTAGCAGCAAGTTACTCGGTCGTAGTAGGCCAGATTCACAGTGCAGATGGGCACGAGAATGAACCCTTTAAGATATTTTATAAAAAATTCCCGGGGCATACAAAAGGATCGGTTTTTTGGAATTATGAAATCAATACAGCTGGTGAAGACAATTCAAAAAGATGGGATTATTCCTATCCTATTTGGGGCCATGACTTTTCTGTTGTTGGAACAGACGCCGATACCTTTCCACAAGAACCTGAGGAGGGCATCGCTATAGGAGAAGCGTTTAGCTATCAAGTGGAAGTGAAAGAAGGGATGATGTACCTTACATTTACAAGTGAAGGACATCCAACAAAAACCTTTACTAAAAATCTGATCGATTCTGAATATAAGACAGAGACCGATACTCCAAAGCAGGTTCAGGAATTATTTTTCCCTATTGGTCAAGATGGTGTTGA